>CAMFIW010000016.1 GCA_945952355.1 uncultured Phenylobacterium sp.
CCCCGGCCAGCACGCCGCAGAAATCGGATTTGTGCTTCAGATCGACCAGATCGCCGATGGCGCTCTCGATCATGGCCACGCCAGCCACCACTTGATCGGTCGCCACGAGCCACGCCCCGCGTGTCGCAACGAGCGCCGCGGCGTCCGGGACCTCCACAATCGCAGATTGGGAAAGGTCTCCCGCGAGCGACAGTAAGGCCGGATCCTTATTCTGAAGGGCCGACCAAGCAACGGTCCCATTAATCCACGCCAGCATCCGCCGGCCGTCATCGTCGGCCGCCGCCGAGGCCTGGATCCCGCGCCTATGGACCAGATAGCAATCTACGGCCGCGCGATGGCCTTTGGATTTAGACAGCGCGTCGAGCGCCGCGGACCATAGCCAAACGGAGTGCGATGGAAGAAGCGCCGCTTCGAGCGATTCCCGAGCCACGTCTTCATAAAGGCCTGCAAGATTTAGCGTACGGACTCTAGCGACCCTTTCATCGCGCTCGGAGATGACTAGCATCGGCTTGAGCAACTGCAGTAGCAGCCAACCGTCGGACGGCAGATGGGCGACGGTGCTCCCACCGCGAGTCGGCATCAGGCTCCGAGCTGCCAACCAAAGACTTGAGACCGCGAAACCTGTCAGTCCGCCTAAGGCCAGTTGCGCGGCGGAACTCTCCGCCTCGCCAAGCAGATAGGCGAGCAGAACGGCAGCCAAACCTGACGCGACATTGGCTCCGGCCCCTGCGACGAGGACCGCTGCGTCGCGCCAGCGGAATCTGGAGGTCGATAGCCAATAGGTCGTGCGTCCTCCCGCGAACGGGTAGGCGTGCAGGCGAAACCTGATCCCAGCCCACCGCAGGCTGCGCCGTTCCGGACCGCCGCCGACAGAGACGGTAACCGCACCTGCGCCCACGACTCTTGCCATCAACGCGTGCCCCAGTTCATGGATAAGCACGCGCACCGGCAAGCTGAGCACGCTGACCGCAGCGGCCACGACCAGGGATGTCCCCGACAAGCCGCCGTCTTGCGATGCATAGGCGATCGGGATCAGCCAAAGCGCCTGAGGCAGGACGAACCCCGCGAGCGTCGCCCGATCTTCCCGGGTTGGACGATCGGGGAGGCACCCGCCGCAGACTCGCCGAGGCAGATTGAGGAAGCCGCTGCGCGCCCGCCGGTAGAAGGCGCGATCGTCCCGTTGAAACCCGCAAACGCTGCAGCTCAGAGTCATAGGCCAAGCTTTCCGACCCGGCGCGAAGTTGTCCAGCTTTCGGCCCGCCCTTCGGTTGCGACGGCTCATGAATGGGGCTGAACTGCGCCTCCCTCCACCCTGGTTCGAGCCAGAAGGAACAGGTCATGACGCCCGACGAGATGCGCGAGATCGTCCTGAGCTTTCCGGGGGCGGAGGAGGGTTCGTCCTATGGGCAGCCGGCCTTCAAGGTGAACGGCAAGTTCTTCACGCGGCTGCGGCGCGAGGACAATTCGGTGGTTCTGACCGGCATCTCCATGGACGAGCGCGAGATGCTGATGGAGGCCGAGCCAGACACCTTCCACATCACCCCGCACTACAAGGACTATCCGAGCGTGCTCGCCCGGATCGAGACCCTGCACCCCGGCAGCTTCCAGAATTTCCTGGAGCGGAAATGGCGCCAGATCGCGCCGAAGAAGTGGGTGAAAGACTACGACGCGGTGAAGGCGTCCTAGAATTCGTCCTCCATCATCGAGCGGAACTGCTCGAAGATCTCGGCGGCCTGTTCCTCGCTGGGCGGGGGCTCAGGCTCGGCCTCGGGGACCGCGGCGCCGCCGGTGAGGCGGCCGGCGACGGCGCCGTCCTGGACCAGCAGCAGTTCCTCGCCCTCTTCGAGCGCCAGCAGCAACTGGGCGAGCTTGGGCGGCAGGTCGTCGAGGTCGAGGCGCTTCATGGCGCCAGTCTAAGAGCCGTGCGGCGGCGCGCAAAGCGTGACAGGGCGAGGCCCGGGCCGTAGTGGGGACGTGAGCCTCATGGGAGTTGTCATGGCCTACCGGTCCTTGCGGGACTTCATCGCCAAGCTGGAGAAGGCGGGCGAGCTGGTGCGGGTGAGCGAGCCGGTCTCCACGGTGCTGGAGATGACCGAGATCCAGCGCCGGCTGCTGGCGACCGGCGGCCCGGCCGTGCTGTTCGAGAACGTGACCCGCGCCGACGGCGAGCCGTCGTCCATGCCGTGCCTGGTCAATCTGTTTGGCACCGTGAAGCGGGTGGCCATGGGTGTGACCCTGGAGGGCCAGGCGCGGACCACGGCGGGCGAGCTGCGCGAGGTGGGCGAGCTGCTGGCCTTCCTGCGCAGCCCCGAACCGCCGCGCGGCCTGAAGGACGCGGTGGAGATGCTGCCCCTGGCCAGGACGGTGATGTCGATGCGGCCGGCCACGGTGAAGAAGGCGGCGGTGCAGGAGGTGGTCTGGAAGGGCGACCAGATCGACCTCGCCAAGCTGCCGATTCAGACCTGCTGGCCGGGCGAGCCCGCGCCGCTGATCACTTGGCCGCTGGTGGTGACGAAGGGTCCGTCCGAGGACCGCGAGGACGACTACAATCTCGGCATCTATCGCATGCAGGTGCTGGGCAAGGACCGCACCATCATGCGCTGGCTGGCCCATCGTGGCGGCGCCCAGCACCACCGGCGCTGGAAGGCGCAGGGCAAGCGCGAGCCCCTGCCCGCCTGCGCGGTGATCGGGGCCGATCCCGGCACCATCCTGGCGGCGGTGACGCCGGTGCCGGAGACCCTGTCGGAATACCAGTTCGCCGGACTGATGCGCGGAGCCAAGGTCGAGCTGGTCCAGGCCAAGACCGTGCCGCTGATGGTGCCGGCCCAAGCGGAGATCGTCATCGAGGGCCACGTCCTGCTCGACGACTATGCGGACGAGGGGCCCTATGGCGACCACACCGGCTACTACAACTCGGTCGAGAAATTCCCGATCTTCCAGGTCAGCGCGATCACCATGCGCAAGAACCCAATCTACCTGACCACCTTCACCGGGCGGCCGCCGGACGAGCCCAGCGTGCTGGGTGAGGCGCTGAACGAGGTGTTCATCCCGCTAATCCGCCAGCAGTTCCCGGAGATCGTCGACTTCTGGCTGCCGCCGGAGGGCTGCAGCTATCGCATCGCCGTGGTGTCGATGAAGAAGGCTTATCCCGGCCACGCCAAGCGGGTGATGATGGGCGTCTGGAGCTACCTGCGGCAGTTCATGTACACCAAGTGGGTGATCGTCGTGGACGACGACATCGACGCCCGCGACTGGAAGGACGTCATGTGGGCGATCTCCACCCGCATGGACCCGGCCCGCGACGTGACGCTCGTGGAGAACACCCCCATCGACTATCTCGACTTCGCCTCGCCGCAGAGCGGGCTGGGTTCGAAGATCGGCCTCGACGCGACCAACAAGTGGCCGCCCGAGACCCATCGCGAGTGGGGCGAGAAGCTGGGCATGGACACGGCCACCGTCGAGGCGGTGACCGCCAAGTGGTCCAGGCTCGGCCTGCCGGGGTCCGGCGATCCGGTGGACTAGGGCCCTTTCCTTCCCCGGGTCCGAAGGCCGCGGGCAGAACGAAGCGGAGCCATTTGGTCGCACTTGCCGCAGGGGGCTTTCCGCGCCCAACTGCGCGCCCATCGAGGGGCGCTGAGAGGAACCCGCCATGGACGTCTCTGCCTCGGGACACGCCGCCGCGCTCTGGGCGGGCCTGCACATCATCCTGCTGCTGGTTCTGTCGGTGTTGGTCGTGCGGCAACGCCAGATCCACAAGGTGGCGATGGGCGACGAGGGCGTGCCCGAACTCGCCCAGGCCATCCGCGCCTTCGGCAACGCCAGCGAATATATCCCGGCGGGCCTGGTCGGCCTGGGCGTCCTGGTCATGGTCGGCGCGCCACCCTGGGCGATTCACGTCCTGGGCCTGGCGCTGTTCGTGGGCCGTCTGATCCACGCCGTCGGCCTGTCGATGAGCGGCGGCGCCTCATTCCCGCGGGCAATCGGCATGATGCTGACCTGGCTCGCCTATGTGATGCTGGGCGTGGCCCTCTTGTTCTACGCCCTGCCCTAGTGCTTGCCCCGACAGCCTGGCCCGGCCATATGGCGGAGATGGACGAAAACCTGTTGCACGATGTGGTCGCCGCCGCCCTGGCCGCCGGCGCCGACGCCGCCGAGGCGGTCACCGCGGAACGGCGCGCGCTGGGCCTGAATGTCCGCCTCGGCAAGCTGGAAGAGGTGGAGCGCGAAGAGTCGCGCGACCTCGGCCTGCGTGTCTTCATCGGCAAGCGACAGGCCACCGTTTCCGGCTCCGACATCTCGCCCGAGGCCCGCGGCAAGTTGATCGAGCGCGCCGTCGCCATGGCGAAGCTGGCGCCGGAAGACCCCTATGCGGGCCTGGCCGACCCGGCGCTCTACGCCAAGGACGATCGCCCCGAACTCGACCTGTTCGACGCCACCGAGCCCTCGCCGGAGGACCTGGAGGAGGTCGCCCGCCGCGTCGAGGACGCCGCTCGCGCCATGCCGAAGATCACCAATTCCGAGGGCGGTTCGGCGACCGCCTCGCGCTCCGAATGGATCTTGGTCACGTCCAACGGTTTCGCGGGCCGCTACCGCGCCTCGGGCTTCTCGATCGGCGCGTCGGTCGTCGCCGGCGAGGGCGAAGAGATGGAAAGCGGCTATGACGGCCGCTCCGCGCGTTGGCGCGCCGACCTCCCCGGCGCCGAAGCCATCGGCCAGGAGGCCGCGCGCCGTGCGGCCGGCCGGCTGGGCGCGCGCAAGATCGCCTCGACCACCGCCCCGGTCATCTTCGAGAATCGGCTGGCGACATCGCTGATCGGCCCGATGATCGGCGCCATCGGCGGTCCCTCGATCGCTCGCGGCAACTCCTTCCTGAAGGACAGGCTCGGCCAGCAGATCTTCGCCAAGGGTGTGAACGTCGTCGACGACCCGCACCGGGTGCGCGGACTGGGATCCTCACCGTTCGACGACGAGGGCGTGGCCAACCGCGCCTGGTCGATCATCGACGATGGCGTGCTGACGACATGGCTGATGAACTCCTCTTCGGCGCGCCAACTGGGCCTGGCCTCGACCGGCCACGCCTCGCGCGGGCTGGCGGGCCCCTCCGGCGTCGGGCCCTCGAACCTTACGGTGCAGCCAGGCGAGGCCGATCTCGCCGGCCTGATGGGCGAGGCCAAGGCCGGGGTGCTGGTGACCTCGATGTTCGGCCCCTCGCTCAACGCCAATACGGGCGACTGGTCGGTGGGCTGCTCCGGGTTCTGGTTCGAGAACGGCGAGATCGCCTATCCGGTCACCGAGATCACCGTGGCCGGAAACCTGATCGACATCTACGGGAGGCTGGTCGTGGGCTCCGACCTGGAAATCCGTGGCTCGGCCAATTCGCCCTCGATCCTGGTCGACGGCCTCGCCATCGCGGGGAAATGACCGGCGCCGATCCCGACCTTTCCCTGATCCTGGAAGCGGCGCGGGAAGCCGGCGCCCTGGCGGCTCGGCTGCGCATGGCCGGGCTGCAGGTCGAGTACAAGGCCGGCAATTCGCCGGTGACCAACGCCGACCTCGCCGCCGACGCCCTGTTGACCGAGCGCCTGCGCGGCGCGCGCCCCGGATATGGCTGGTTGTCGGAAGAGACCGCCGACAACCCCGAGCGCCTGGCGCGTCCCCGCGTGTTCGTCGTCGACCCCATCGACGGGACCCGGGCCTTTCTGAAGGATCGGCCCTGGTGGTCGGTGTCGATCGCCGTGGTGGAGGCGGGGCGGCCCACCTGCGGCGTGGTCTATGCGCCGGATGTCGACGAGACCTACGCCGCGACGGCGGGCGGCGGAGCGACCTTGAACGGTCGGCCGATCCGGGTCAGCGACGCGGCGATGCTGGAAGGCTCCGGCATGGTCGGCGACGCCAATATGTTCCGACATCCCGCCTGGCCCAGGCCCTGGCCGGAGATGCGGATCGAGCAGCGCAACTCGACGGCCTATCGCATGTGCCTGGTGGCTTGTGGCGAGTTCGACGCCGCCCTGGCGCTCGCGCCCAAGGCCGACTGGGACCTGGCCGCGGCCGACCTGATCGCCGAGGAGGCCGGAGCGGTCTGCTGTGACCATTTCGGCAAAACTTTTCGCTACAATGGGCCAATGGCGCAACAACCCAGCCTGGTTTGCGCCACGCCGGGGTTGGCCCCATTGATACTTGACCGAGTCCGGCATATCGCCTTGCGCAACCAAACGCCCTAACCGGAACCCGAAGCCCATGTCCGACAAGCAGCTCCTGCACCTGGTCATCGGCGGCGAACTGGAGGACGTGGAGCACAACACGTTCCGCGACCTCAAGAAGGTCGATCTCGTCGGCGCCTATGGCAGCTACCAGGAGGCGCTGAGCGCCTGGCGCTCCAAGGCCCAGTCGACGGTCGACAACGCCCTGATGCGCTACTTCATCATCCACGCGCACAAGCTGATGACCCCCGACGAGGATCACGACCACCACTAGGTGGCGGGCCGGCGCCGCCGAAGGTGTCGCCGGCTACAGCACGAAGCGGCCGCAGGCTTTGCTGCCGGCGCATTTGAGCGCCACATAGGCCTCCGACTTGACGGTCCAGCGGCCGTCCTCGGTCTTCACCCACATCGCCAGATAGACGCCGGTGAGCTCCATCTTGCCGTCGGGCTCGGTCCAGCGGCCGACCCAATGGCCGGTCTCGGCGGCGCGACGGCCGCCCTGGCCCACTTCGACCTTTTCGGTGAAACGCTCATAGCCGCCAAAGCCCGCATCCTTGGCGGCGTCCTCCTTCATCAAGGCCTCCGTGGCGTCCGGTCCGGCCACAGCGACGCCCGAAGCGCCGCGGATCACGTGATAGTCGGGATCGAACAGGCTCCGCACCCGGCTCATGTCACGCGCCGCGATGGCGGCGTTGTAGTCGAGCCGCAGCTGCTTGATCGTCCTGACGTCCGCCGCCGGGTTCGCCAGCGCCGCCGCCATGGCCAGAAGCAAAATCATCGCCGTCTCCCCGAACGTCCGGCCCCAGGCTGAGCGCCGCGGGGCCGGCTGACAAGAGGCGGCCTATTCCCGCTTCAGCAGGCCTTCGGTGAGCAGGCGGCCCCACATGTTGGAGCGGAAGTCGGCCTTGATCTTGGCCTCGTCATAGGCCGGGCTGTCGACCCATTCGAGGAAAGTCTGCCCCTGGGGCTCGCCCTCGGCGAGGTAGCGCTCGAAGGTGTAGTCGAGCACACCGGTCTTGCCGTGCTTCACATGCAGGTACTTGAGGCTGAGCTGCTCCAGCGCCTCGCGGATCGGCACGCCCTTGCGGAAGTGCAGGTAGAAGACGCTCATGATCCCGGCCCGGTCCGCGCCGGACTTGCAGTGCATCAGGGCTGGATATTCCAGGCTCTCGAACAGGGCCTTGGCGCCATGGACGCGGGCGCGGCTGGGGACCTCGCGCGAGGTGATGGTGAAGTCGACCATCTTCAGGCCTAGCCGATCGCAGGCGTCCTTCTCAAGCGCATGGAAGCTGGCGTCGAAGCCGCCGCGCAGGTTGACGATGGTCTTGATGCCGCGCCGCTTCCACTCGGCCAGCTGGAAGGGCCAGGGCTGGTTGGTGCGCAGCAGCTCGTCCGACACCCAGTGGGCGTTGGAGAAGCGCAGGCGCAGATAGGCGTGGTCCTTCCAGAGATAGTCCAGATAGGTCCGGAACCGCCCGCCGGGCGTGACGAGATCGAAATCGGCCAAGGCTTGCTCCGGCGGCATCGGCCCTAACTAGGGCGGACGGGGCGATTTTGGAAGGCGCGGCGGCGTCGCGGGGGCGTGGCCCCAGCGGCGCACCCGAGGCGCCACGGCCACGCTGCGACCCCGCGCGGCTTGACTTCGCAGGCCCGACAGCCGACCCCAAGGCGATGACCGCGCCCCAGTCCGAGCCCGCCGAGCTTTCGGCCCGCGCCCTGATCGGCCGGATCGCGCGGGTCTATATGGCGCCGCGCTGGAAGGCGTGGTTCGGCGCGCTGATCGCCGCCATCGTCACCGCGGTGCTGAGCGCCAAGCTCATCCAGATCCTGGAGCCCGCGATCAACGACCTGCTGGTCAAGCACAAGCCCGGCGCCCTGGTCACGATTCCGCTGACCATCGCCGCCTTCGCCCTGGGCCGCGGCCTCGCCCAGGTGATCCAGGCTTCGCTGGTCAACCGCATCGGCAACGCCGTGGTCGGCGACGTGCAGGTGCAGCTGTTCGGCAAGCTGGTCCGCGCCGACCTCGCACGTCTGCGAACGCAACACTCGGGGGCCTATGTCTCCTCGGTGCTCTATGACGCCGGTCTGATCCGCGAGGCGGCGACCTCGGGCGTGATCAACTACACCCAGCACTTACTGACCGTGCTGGGCGCCGTTCTGGTGATGGTCTCGAACGACCTCTACCTTTCCCTGACCCTGGTGGTGGCCGCCCCTCTGGCCAGCGCCATCATGCGCCGCTTCTCCAAGCGCTCGACCAAGGCCGCCAAGGGGGCGATGGCCGAGACCTCGGCGCTGTCGACCGCGATCATGGAAAGCCTGGACGGCGTCCGGGTGGTGAAGATCGAGAACCGCGAGGCCTTCGAGGAGGCTCGCGTCGCCGAGGTGGTGAAGCGCCGCCAGGAGCACCTTGTGAAGGGCGCCAATGCGCGGGCCCGAGCCGCGCCGGCCACCGAAACCCTGATGACCCTGATCACCGCCGCCGTGATCGCCTATGCCGGTTGGCGTTCGCAGTCGGGCGGCATGAACGTCGGCGCCTTCGTCGCCTTCATCGGCGCGCTGGGCCTCGGCTCACAGTCGCTGCGCCAACTGGCCAACCTGCAGACCGTGTTCGCCGAGGGGCTGTCGGCGGCGCGACGGCTGTTCGCCGCCCTGGACGTCGAGCCGGAGGTGCGCGAGCACGCCGGCGCCCCGGCCCTGCGGCGAGGCGAGGCGACCATCCGCTTCACGGATGTCGGTTTCTCCTATGCCGACGGTACGCAGGCCCTGACCGGGGTCAGCCTGGAGGTGCGCCGGGGCGAGACCGTGGCCCTGGTCGGCCCATCCGGCGGCGGCAAGACCACGCTGCTGAACCTGATCCCGCGCTTCTATGACGTCAGCGAAGGCCGCGTGACGATCGACGGAACCGACATCCGCGAGGTGACGCTGGCCTCGCTGCGCAACCAGATCGCGCTCGTCACCCAGGAGCCGTTCCTGTTCGACGACACCATCCGCGCCAACATCGCCTATGCGCGGCCGGACGCCAGCCAGGCCGAGATCGAGGCGGCGGCCAGGGCCGCGGCGGCGCACGACTTCATCGTCACCCTGCCCAACGGTTACGACACCTCGGTCGGCGAGGCCGGGGCGCGGCTATCCGGCGGCCAGCGCCAGCGGATCGCGATCGCCCGCGCCTTCCTGAAGGACGCCCCGATCCTGCTGCTGGACGAGGCCACCAGCGCGCTCGACACAGAGAGCGAGGCCCAGGTCCAGGCAGCCCTGTCGCGGCTGATGGCGGGGCGGACCACGATCCTGATCGCCCACCGCCTGTCGACGGTGCGAGGGGCCGACCGCATCCACGTGATCGACCACGGCCGAGTGGTCGAGACCGGCGCGCACGGCGAGCTCGTCAAGCGCAGCGGCCTCTATGCCCGCCTGGCCAAGAGCCAGGACCTGGAGGCGGAGACCGCCGCGTGAAGAAGGTGCTTCGCAATCCGTACGTCCAGGGCTTCCTGGGATGGGTGCTCGCCGGCTACCTGATCCTGATCCGCCGGACCACGCGCTGGAATCACGAAGGCGTCGAGAAACTGGAGCCCATGCTGACGTCCGACCAGGGGGCGCTGGGCCTCTTCTGGCACGGCCGCATCCCGATCTGCCTGGGCATGGCGGAGGTCTGGTGGCGCAAGGACAAGCGCCGCTGCCTGGTCTCGCCCTCCGCGGACGGCGAGTTCATCGCCCTGGCCCTGGAGCGCGCCCGCTATCCGGCGATCCGGATGTCGTCGGCCAAGAAGGGCGACTCGACCAAGGCGCGGCAGGCGGTGGTCGCGTTTCGCGAGGCGATCAACCACGTGGCGGACGGCGGCATCCTGATTGTCACTCCGGACGGCCCCCGCGGCCCGAACGAGGTGATCGCCGCAGGCTCGCTTCAGATCGCCAAGCGGACCGGTGCGCCGATCTTCCTCACAGGCTTGGCCGTCTCGCCTGCAATCCAGGTGCAAAGCGTCTGGGACAAAGTCATGATCGCCGCGCCGTTCGGGCGCGGTTGCTGCATCTGGGAAGGCCCCTTCTACGTGCCCGCCAACGCCGACGACGCCGCCATCGAGACCCTGATCGCCGAATGGTCGGCCATCCTGTCCGCCGCCACCCGCAAGGCCGAGGCGGCCGTGGGCCGCGTCCCGATTGATCCTTCGACGTCACGGTGAGACATAGGGCCATGGCGCACGATCACGCCCACCACGACCACAAGGGTCACGAGCACGGCGACCACCACCATGACCACGATCATGGGGAGCACGGCCACGACCATGGCCATTCGCACCGACACGGCCATCACGATCATGGCCATTCCCATGGCGGTCACGGCCACAGCCATGCGCCCAAGGACTTCGGCCGCGCCTTCGCGATCGGGATCGTCCTGAATTTCGGCTTCGTGCTGGCGGAAACCGCCGCCGGCCTGATGTCGCACTCGCTGGCCCTGCTGGCGGACGCCGGCCACAACCTTTCGGACGTGCTCAGCTTGCTGCTGGCCTGGGGGGCTACCGTGCTGGCCAAGCGCGCGCCGAGCGCGCAGCGCACCTATGGCATGCGCAAGGCGACGATCCTGGCCTCGCTGACCAATGCCGTACTGCTGCTGGTGGCCGTGGGTGTCATCGCCTCCGAATCCGTGCGCCGGCTGATGGAGCCGGTCAGCGTCGCCACTCTGCCCGTGGCGATCACCGCGGCGATCGGGGTGGTGATCAACACCGCCACTGCCCTGATGTTCATGCGCGGCCATGACGACCTCAATGTTCGAGGCGCCTTCCTGCACATGGCCTCCGACGCCGCCGTGTCCCTGGCCGTGGTCGCGGGCGCGGTGCTGATGATGCTGACCGGCGGCCTGGGCTGGCTCGACCCGGTGCTCAGCCTCCTGATCTCCGTGGTGATCATACTGGGCACCTGGGGCCTGCTGCGCGACTCGGTCGACATGGCGCTGGACGCCGCGCCACGCGGCATCGACGTCGCCGCCGTCCGGCGCTGGCTGGGCGAGCAGCCTGGCGTGACCGACGTGCACGACCTCCACATCTGGGCGATGAGCACCACCGAGACGGCCCTGACCGTCCACCTGACCCGCCCGGCCAACGACGACGGCGACGCCTTCCTGCACGCCACCTGCGAGACCCTGGCGAAGCGGTTCGGCATCGTCCACTGCACCCTGCAGGTGGAAACCGGCGACGGGTCGGACTGCCACCTGACGCGCGCCGAAGCGATTTGAGCCTGCTGCCGCCGCTCTACGCCGCCGCCACGGGTCTTCTGGAGCCCTTCGCGCGCGGCCTGCTCAAGCGGCGGGCGGCCCAGGGCAAGGAAGATGCCGCGCGCATCGGAGAACGGCTCGGCCACGCCTCGCACGCGAGACCCGATGGTCCGCTGGTGTGGCTTCATGGCGTGAGCGTCGGCGAGAGCCTGTCCCTGCTGCCCCTGGTCGAGGCGCTGCGGGCGTCGCGGCCGGACCTCGCCCTGTTGGTCACCTCCGGCACCGTGACCTCGGCCGAGTTGCTCTCGAAGCGGCTGCCGCAAGGTGTGATCCACCAGTACGCGCCGGTCGACACCCCGGGCGCCGTGCGCCGCTTCCTCGACCACTGGCGTCCGGGCATGGGGATCCAGGTCGAGAGCGAGCTGTGGCCCAATCTGATCCGTGGCGCGCGGGTGCGCGGCGTGAAGCTGGTCCTGGCCTCGGCGCGGATGACGGAGGCGAGCGCCATGGGCTGGGCGCGCGTGCCGGGCGCGGCGCGCGACCTCTTGTCCTGCTTCGACCTGATCCTGCCGCAGGACGCAGCGACCGCGGGGCGCCTGGAGGCGCTGGGCGGCCGGATGGGGCCGACCCTAAACCTTAAGCGGGTGGGCGATCCCTTGCCTGCCGACGACAACGAGCTTTCGCGGCTGAGCGCGGCGATCGGGGCGCGGCCTGTGATCCTGGCCGCCAGCACCCATCCCGGCGAGGAGCCGATCATCGCCCGTGCGGCGACCGGACTGGACTGCCTGCTGGTGGTGGCCGTGCGCCATCCGGATCGGGGCCCTAAGGTGGCGGCGGAGCTGGCGGGCCTGGGCTTGAAGGTCGCCCGGCGGTCGGCGGGCGAGACGCCGGGCCCTGACACCGAGGCCTATATCGCCGACACCCTGGGCGAGATGGGGCTGTTCTTCCGCCTGGCCGATGTGGCGGTGATGGGCGGCAGCTTCGTGGCCGGGATCGGCGGGCACAATCCGCTGGAGCCGGCGCGGCTGGGCGTGCCGTTGGTGACCGGTCCGGACCACTTCAACGCCGCCGAGCTCTACGAAGAGATGTTCGTCGAAGTCGCGGCGATCGAGGCGGCTGACGAAGCGGCGCTGGCGCGGCATCTGAAGGGCCTGGCGACCTATCCCGGCATCCGTCGGCAGGTTGGTGAGGCGGCGCTGGACTATGCGGAGCGCCAGGGCGCGGCGCTGCAGACGGCGCTCGGCCTGATCGCGCCCCTGGTCCCGGCATGAAGCTCGCCACGCCCCGCTGGTGGTATCTGCGCGGGCGCGGGCCCGCGCCGGTGACGCGCGCCCTGCTCACCCCGCTGTCCTGGATCTGGGCGGCGGTGACCGCGCGGCGGATCGCCAGGGCGACGCCGGTCGATCCGGGTATGCCGGTGATCTGCGTGGGCAACCTCACGGTTGGGGGCGCCGGCAAGACGCCGGTGGTGCGCGAGCTGCTGCGCCGGCTGTCGGCGCGGGGCGTGGCTGCGCACGGCCTATCGCGCGGCTATGGCGGAACCCTGGCTGGGCCGGTGCGCGTCGACCCGGAGCGCCACAGCGCCGCCGAGGTCGGGGACGAGCCCTTGATGCTGGCCGTCGATGCGCCGTTCTGGGTGTCGCGGGATCGCGTGGCCGGGGCGCAGGCCGCCGTGGCGGACGGCGCTCGCGTGGTGGTGATGGACGACGGCCACCAGAATCCGTCGCTGAAAAAGGCGCTGTCGCTGGTCGTGGTCGACGGCGAGACCCGCGATGGCGAGTGGCCGCTGGGCGACGGACGGGTCGTGCCGGCAGGGCCGCTGCGCGAGCCCCTGGCCGCAGGCCTGGCGCGCGCCGACGCCGTGATCCTGATGCTGCCATCCGACCTGGAAGCGCCAGATCCCGACCTGGTGGCGGTGTTCGGCGCCTTGCCCGTACTGGTGGCCCGGCTGGCCCCGGTGGACGCGCCGCCGCCCGGTCCGCAGCTCGGCTTCGCCGGCATTGGCAAGCCCTGGAAAGTGGAACGCTCGCTCAAGGCCGCCGGCTGCGAGCTGGTGGATTTCGCGAGCTTCCCCGACCACGCCGCCTATGACGAGGCGACCCTGAACACCCTGGCCGCTACCGCCGCCCATCACGGCGCGGGCCTGGTGACCACCGAGAAGGACTGGGCGCGACTGCCCGCGGCCTGGCGTGCGCGCATCACCGCCTGGCCCGTTAAGGCACGGTTCGAGGACGAGGCCGCCCTCGACGCCCTGCTGGCGAAGATCGTCTCCTAGACCGCGCCGGCCTTCTGCGCGTAGGCCCAGGCGGACTTGGCCAGCAGCGGCACGCGCTCGGCCATGGCGGCGGCCTGCGGGCTGTTGGCGGTGCCGTCGCGCACGCGTCCGACGATGCCCTGGCAGATGCCGGCCAGTCGGAACATGTTGTACGAGAAGAACCAGTCGAGGTGGTGCAGGCCGGAGCGGCCCGTGCGCTCGCAGTAGATGGCCACCGCCTCGTCGAGGGTCGGGATGCCGTGGGCCTTCAGGTCCGGCAGGGTGGCGATCGAGCCGTTCACCCAGTTCATCAGGAGATAGGTGAAATCCGCCAGTGGCTCGCCCAGCGTGCCGAGCTCCCAGTCGAGCACCGCGATCACGCGGGCCTCGGTCGGGTGGATGACCATGTTGTCGAGGCGATAGTCGCCGTGGACGACGCTGGTGCGCTCCTGCTCGGGCAGCGACTTCGGCAGGAAGTCGATGAGCTTTTCCATCTCCTCGAGATGGACGGTCTCGGAGGCCTTGTACTGCTTGGTCCAGCGGTCGACCTGACGGCCCATATAGTTGCCGGGCTTGCCGTAGTCCTCGAGGCCGATCTTCACGTAGTCGGTGTTGTGCAGGTCGGCGAGGGTCTGGATCTTGGCGGTGAAGATCGCATGTCGCTCGGCCGGCTCATATTGCGGGAGCTGCTGATCCCAGAGGATACGGCCCTCGACCATGTCCATCACGTAGAACCAGGTGCCGATCACCGCATCGTCGGTGCACAGGCCGTAGGAGCGCGCGACCGGGAAGCCGGTCGGATAGAGGGCCGTGATCACCTTGTACTCGCGGTCCACCGCATGGGCCGACGGCAGCAGCTTGCCAGGCGGCTTGCGCCGCATGACGTATTTCTTGGAGGGTGTGATCAGCTGATAGGTTGGGTTGGACTGGCCGCCCTTGAACTGGCGCACCTCAAGCGGACCCACATAGCCCTCGACATTGGCCTTCATCCAGGCGTCCAGGGCGGCCTCGTCGAACCGGTGGCTCTCGGCGACCTCCTTGGTGCCGGAGTTCAACGCTTCCCGTTGCTGCTCGGCGGTGTCGGCCATTGGGCGCTCCCGTATCTCTTACGCTTGTTTGATTTCGACCTTACCGAACCCTCCCCAGGGGCGGCAAGCTCGCATGGGGAAAACGTACCGGACTTTCGAAAATTCAGGCCTCGCGGGCGAGCGCCCGCCAGCCGATGTCTGTGCGGTGGAAGCCGCCCGGCCAGTCGATCTTGGCGATGGCGGCATAGGCGCGCTCGCGGGCCTCGTTGAAGGTCGCGCCGCGGGCGCAGACGTTCAGCACCCGCCCGCCGGCGGCGCGCAGGGTCCCATCGGCGTCGCGCGCCGTGCCGGCGTGGAAGACCACCACGTCGGGACCGAAGTCCTGCTCCGCGCCCCGGATCACCGTTCCGACCTCCGGCTTGTCGGGATAGCCCTTGGCCGCCAGGACCACGCAGATCGCCGCCTCGTCGCGCCAGACCGGCGGCGAGAGATGGCCCAGCGTGCCGTTGGCGCAGGCCTCCAGATAGGGGACCAGATCGCTCTCCAGCCGCAACATCAGGACCTGGCATTCGGGATCGCCGAAACGGGTGTTGAATTCGACGAGCTTCGGGCCGTCGACGGTGGCCATCATCTCCACGAACAGCACGCCGCGATACGGTGCGCCTTC
>CAMFIW010000017.1 GCA_945952355.1 uncultured Phenylobacterium sp.
TACACACTGCATATCGTCGGCAGCGTCAGATGTGTATAAGAGACAGGTCATATAGCCGTCGCGGCCCATGACCTCCGCCAGTTCGTCGGCGCCGGCCGCCTCGAGCCTCAGGTCGAGTTCCAGTTCGGTGGCGCGGATCACGGTCTCGGCCAGGGCCTGGGGCTCCAACCGGCGCGCCGCCTCCGACCATCGCTCCAGCAGCCGGCCGGCGAGCCGCATCGCGTCGGAATCCTCGGCCACCCGCTGGGCGATGCCGGGCCGCAGCACCTTCACCGCCACGCGGCGGCCGTCGAGCAGCACGGCGTCGTGCGCCTGAGCCAGCGAGGCCGCGGCCACCGGCTCTCCGAAGCTCGCGAACAGGCTGTCGACCGTGCGGCCCAGCGTGGCTTCGACCTCGGCCCGCGCCTGCTCGGTTGGGAAGGGCGCCAGCCGGTCCTTTAGCCGGGCCAGGTCCTGGGCGAAGGTTAGTCCGAAGATGTCGGCCCGGGTGGAGAGGAGTTGGCCGAGCTTGATGGCGACGGGACCCAGGCCTTCGAGGGTGTGGGCCAGGCGCTCGCCGGGCCTGCCCTTCAGCGCCTCCGGCCCGGCCAGGACCCGAAGGAGGCGGGAAGCGCTGCGGATTTCGGGCGGGTAGAGGGCGTCGAGCTCGCGCGGCAGCAGGGCGTCATTGCGCGCCAGCCGCCAGCCCGCTCCGATCAGCCGTCGCCATCCGGCCATGGGTCAGACGGCCCACCCGTGATGCAGGGCCGCGACGCCCCCTGTGAAGTTGGTGAAGCCCGCACGCCCGAACCCGGCCTTCTGGATCATCGACAGGAAGGTCTTCTGGTCGGGGAACCGCCGGATGCTTTCGACCAGGTACTGGTAGGAGGCGCGGTCCTTGGCCACCACCTCGCCGATCGCCGGGATGACCTTGAAGCTGTAGGCGTCATAGGCTTTTTGCAGAGCCTCGGTGGCCGGCCGCGAGAACTCCAGGCACAGGAACCGGCCGCCCGGCTTCAGCACGCGGCGCGCCTCGACGAGCGCAGCCTGGACGTCGGTCACGTTGCGGATGCCGAACGAGATCACATAGGCGTCGGCGCAGGCGTCAGGCAGCGGCAGGGCCTGGGCGTCCCCCACGCCCCAGGCGATCTCCGGCGGCGCGCCCTTGGCCCGGCCGGCCGCGATCATCTCGGCATTGTAGTCCAGGACGAAGACCTTGGCGTCCGGCCCGCCCCGGCGTTCCTGGGCGCGGCGGGCCATCTTGGCGAAGCGGCGGGCCATGTCGCCGGTGCCGCCGGCGCAGTCGATGATGGTCTCGCCCGGCTGCGGGTTGAGCCGCGCCGCAACGGCGTCCTTCCAGAGCCGGTGCACGCCCGCGCTCATCAGGTCGTTCATCAGGTCGTAGCGGCTGGCGACGCTGTCGAACACGCCGCGCACCAGGCGAGGCTTCTCCGAGGGGTCGACGTCGCGGAATCCGAAGGTGGCGGCCATGCCGGGGTCTTAACGCGCGAGGCGGTTCGGCGCCACCATTGCCTCGGCGCCTTTCGTCGTGCCACGGAAGGCCATGCCTGAACTTCCCGAGGTCGAGACCGTCCGCCGTGGCCTGCAGCCGGTGCTGGAGGGCCGCCGCCTGTCGCGCGTCGAGGCGCGGCGGCCGGATCTGCGCTTCCCCCTGCCCGAGGGCTTCGTCCAGCGGCTTACCGGCGCGACCATCACCCGGCTCGGCCGGCGGGCGAAATATCTGATGGCCGAGCTCGACCGCGGCGAGACCCTGGTCATGCACCTAGGCATGAGCGGCCGCTACGAGATCGCCCAGCCCGAGGGCCATGTGCGGCCGGGCGAGTTCCACTACGCCGCCGATCCGGACCCCAAGCACGCCCACGTGGTGTTCGAGACCGAGGACGGCGGGCAGGTGACCTATTACGACCCCCGCCGGTTCGGCTACATGCACCTGATCGAGACCGACAAGGTCGCCGAGCATCCCTGGTTCGCCGGCCTCGGCCCCGAGCCCCTGTCCGACGACTTTGACACCGCCTTGCTGAAGGCCGCCTTCGCCGGGCGCAAGCAGGGGCCCAAGACCCTGCTGCTCGACCAGAGGATCGTGGCCGGCCTCGGCAACATCTATGTCTGCGAAGCCCTGAACCGCGCGCGCATTTCGCCCTTCAAGCCCGCTGGGACCATCGCCGCCAAGCGCCTGGCGCTGCTGGTCGCGACCGCCAAGGACGTGCTGGCCGAAGCCATCGAGGCCGGCGGCTCCACCCTGCGCAACTACGCGGCGGCCGACGGCGCGTTGGGCTACTTCCAGCATCGCTTCCGCGCCTATGACAGGGAGGGCCAGCCCTGCGCCAATCCCGGCTGCGGCGGAACCATAGCCCGCGAGGTCCAGGCCGGCCGCTCCACCTTCTATTGTCCCGCCTGCCAGAAGTAGGGGACGGCCGCGCGCGGAAATCCGGTTCCCAGTCCTCCACGACCCGGCTTAGGTTCGAGGCCATGTCGAAGTCCGCATGGGCCTGCGCGGCCGCCCTCCTTTTCGCCGCCGTGGCGGTCCCCGCCAAGGCCCTTCCGCCGGTCTGGATCGTGCGTGACGCCGATTCCGAAATCGTGCTGTTCGGGTCGGTCCATGTCCTGCCGCCCGGGCTCGACTGGGAGCCGCCGGCGGTGAAGGCGGCGGTCGCCGGGGCGGACGACGTCTGGTTCGAAATCCCGATCGACCCGGCGTCGGAGCAGCGCGCCGCCCAGCTCGCCGGCGCCAAGGGCGTGCTGCCGCCCGACAAGTCGCTGTTCGCGATGCTGTCGCCCCAGGGGCAGGCCCGGCTGAGCAAGGCCTGCCTGCGCTTCCACCTCGCGCCGGGGCTGCTCGACCGGCTGGAGCCCTGGTACGCCGAGGTCGCCCTGTCGAGCGCCGAGTTCCAGGAGGCCGGCGCCTCGGCCTCCGACGGCGTCGAGGCCAGCCTGGCCGCCCAGGCTCCGGCAGGCGCCGCGCGCCGTGCGTTCGAGACGGTCGACCAGCAGATCGAAATGTTCGACGCCGCCCCCCTCGACGCCCAAATCGCATCGCTGGAGGAAACCCTGGCCGAGCTCGACCGCTCGGCCGGTTCCTACAAGGCGCTGGTGCGCGCCTGGATGGCCGCCGACACCCGCGGCCTGGAGCGCGACGCCATCGCGCCCCTGCGCAAGGCCGCGCCCGAGATTTACCAGCGCCTCGTCCTGGATCGGAACGCCGCCTGGACCCGCGCCCTGGACGAACGGATGAAGGGCCATGGCCGCACGGTCGTGGTGGTGGGGGTCGGCCACCTCGTCGGCGCCGAGGGCGTGCCCGCCCGGCTGCGCGCCCTTGGCTATTCGGTCGAGGGGCCGTAAAGCCGCAGGCGACCGCACAAACGGAGCCGGACCCATGGCCTACGAGACCCTGATCGTCGAACCTCAGGACGGGGTCACCCTGATCCGCCTCAACCGGCCCGAGGCGCTGAACGCGCTGAACAGCCAGCTGCTGGGTGAGCTCTGCGCGGCGCTCGACGACGCCGATGCCGACGACGCCGTTCGCTGCATCGTGCTGACGGGCTCGGACCGCGCCTTCGCCGCCGGCGCCGACATCAAGGAGATGTCGGACAAGTCCTACGCCCAGATGTTCAAGACCGACTTCTTCGGCGACGCCGCCCGGCGTATCGAGCAGTTCCGCAAGCCGATCATCGCCGCGGTGGCGGGCTACGCCCTGGGCGGAGGCTGCGAGCTCGCCATGCTGTGCGACTTCATCATCGCCGCCGAGACCGCCAAGTTCGGCCAGCCGGAGATCAATCTGGGCGTCATGCCGGGTATCGGCGGCACACAGCGCCTGACCCGCTTCATCGGCAAGTCCAAGGCCATGGACATGATCCTGACCGCAAGGATGATGGACGCCGCCGAGGCCGAGCGCGCGGGCCTGGTCTCACGGGTGGTCGCCGCCGACAAGCTGCTGGAGGAGGCCCTGGGCGCCGCGGCCAAAATCGCCGCCCAGTCGCCCCTGGCCGTGATGATGAACAAGGAGCTGGTCGAGGCGGCCTACGAGACGACGCTTGCCACCGGCGTGGCCATGGAGCGGCGACTGTTCCACTCGCTCTTCGCCTTCGACGACCAGAAGGAAGGCATGGCCGCCTTCATCGAGAAGCGAAAGCCGGGCTTCAAGGGCTCCTGAGGCGCGCGACGGCGGGGGAACGCCATGCGCCTGATCGCCATCGGAGATTCCATCGTCGCCGGGGCCGGGGATCCGGACCATCAGGGCTGGATCGGCCGCGCCATCGCCGGCCGGCGGGGGATCACGCTCTATAATCTGGGCGTGCGGAGGGAGACCTCCTCGGACATCGCCGCGCGCTGGGAGGCGGAGGTGCGGCCCCGGCTGGTCGACCATGAGCCGATGCGGATCGTCGTCTCCTTCGGCCTCAACGACTGCAATCCCGCCGACGACGGCGGCCCGGGCGTGCGGGTTACACCCGCCGAGACCCTGAAGAACGCGCAGGCGATACTGACCGGCGCGGCACGGCTGGCGCCGGTGCTGATGGTCGGCCCGCCGCCGACGGCGGAGCCCGGCGTCACCGTCCGCGCCGAAGCGCTCAACGATCATCTGCTGGCCCTCGCCCAGCGCCTGCGCACCCCCTTCATCGACGTCTTCCGCCCCCTGGCGGCGGGCGGGGTGTGGCAGGAGGAGGCGGCCGCCTGGGACGGCGCCCACCCCGGCGCGGCAGGCTATCGGCAAATGGCCGAACTGGTGGCCGCCCATCCGGCCTGGCGAACCTTCGTCGAGGCGCAAGATTAGGGGCCGTCGCGCATTGACCCTGAGGACGCCTTCCCGTATATCCGCGCCTCCAATTTAGCCGCCCGCCCTTGAGAGGGTTTGGGCGCGAGCCGTTTTGAGAGCTGAAGCATGGCCAATACGCCCGGCGCCAAGAAGGCGGTCCGCAAGATCGCCCGCCGCACTGAAGTCAACAAAGCCCGCCGTTCGCGCGTGCGCACCTTCCTGCGCAAGTTCGAAGAAGCGGTCGCCTCGGGCGACGCCGGCGCCGCCAAGGCCGCCTTCGTCGAGGCTCAATCGGAGCTGATGCGCGCCGTCTCCAAGGGCGTCGTGCACAAGAACACCGGGTCGCGCAAAGTGTCGCGCCTCGCGGCTCAGCTGAAGAAGCTCGCCGCCGCCTAAGGTTGCGGCGCCAGGCTTCGAGCTTGGCCGCTAACCTATTCACATAATTAGATATTTCGACGCACCCGCGGGTTGATCAATCCGCGGGCGTTTTGTTGCGTCGCTTCGAAATGGGGCTCGCCCCTGCGGCGAATCTTCTCAGTCGACGGAGGTTAAAAACGCGAATTCCCTTGCCCCGTGGGGGGTCGGATTGAGTCAACGAAAATATCCGCAAACGGCGCGAAGAATCTCCGTTGACCCCCTCCGAGCCGCGACTAGTGTTCGGGGTCTTAGAGCGTTTTTTCCAATCGAACTTGGATGAGAAAACACGGGGGCGGGACTCTACCCGCACTCCGAACGAGAAACTGTGTTCGTTGAACGAGACCGTTTTGGGCGCGGGGGCCTGGACGGTCGGATCGGTGATCGGGAAGGTATGGAGATGACGAGCGGGGGTATGGCGGGCGCCAAGGCGGACACGGGAACCGTGGCTGTGTGGACCAAGACCTGCCAGGCGCTGCGGCGGGAACTGGGCGAGGCGACCTTCGGGTCGTGGCTCGGCCAGGCGGCGCTCAAGGAGTACGGTGAAGAGGTGTGCCTGGTCGCCGCCACGGGCGTCGCGCGTGACTGGATTCGCCGTCATGCCTGGCGCCGGATCGGCGAACTGTGGGCGCAGAACGACCCCATGGGGCGTCGGCTGGACCTGAAGTCGCGGATGGAGTTCGAGGCTCTGTCGCCGTCCGCCCAGAATGGTTCCTCAATGACTCCGGCCACCATTTCGGCCCCGCCCGCCGACACCGGTGTCGAGTCCGATGTCATCGAGATCGAGGTCGAAGTCAGCGAGCCCGCGCCGGCCGGCCGGCATGGCCGCCAGCAGGGCCTGCAGGAGCGCTTCAGCTTCGACACCTTCGTCTCTGGCCCCGCCAATGAATTCGCCTTCGCCGTGGCGCGCCGCGTGGCGTCCTGGGCCGACGGCCATTTCAACCCGGTGCTGTTCCACGGCCCCTACGGCTTCGGCAAGACGCACCTCCTGAACGCGCTCGCCTGGGAGGCCATGCGCAGCCAGCCGGAGAAGAGGGTGGTCTACCTGACCGCCGAGCGCTTCACCTCGACCTTCATGAAGGCCCTGCAGGATCGCCAGACCCAGGCCTTCAAGGCGGAGCTTCGCAACGCCGACCTGCTGCTGATCGACGACGTCCAGTTCGTCGCCGGCAAGTCCTCCACCCAGGAGGAGCTGTTCCACACCCTGATCGCCCTCGTCGAGGATGGCCGCCGGGTGGTGATGACCGCCGACCGCTCGCCGGCCGAGCTGTCGGAGATGGAGCCGCGCCTGCGCAGCCACCTGCAATCGGGCCTGGTCTGCGGCATCGAGCCCGCCGACCGCACCCTGCGCCTGGGCATCCTGGAGCGGAAGCTGGCCACCCTGGCCCAGCAGGGCCGGTTCGTGCCGTCGGCCCGCGCCGAGGTGCTGCAGTTTCTGGCCGACCGCTTCACGGACAGCGTCCGCGAGCTGGAAGGGGCCCTGAACACCCTGGTGGCTCGGGTGGGCGGCGACATCGCCCGCCTGACCCTGGACCAGGCCCAGGCGATCCTGCGGCCCCACCTGTCCTGCACCGAGAAGCGGGTCACGGTCGACCAGATCCAGAAGGCGGTGGCCGAGCACTACGGCCTGAAGCAGGCGGACATGATCTCCGAGCGGCGCGCCCGCGCGGTGGCCCGCCCCCGCCAGACCGCCATGTGGATCGCCAAGCAGATCACCACCCGCTCCTTGCCGGACATCGGCCGCAGGTTCGGGGGGCGCGATCACACCACGGTCCTGCACGCCGTACGCCGCATCGAAGCTCTGAAGGCCGAGGATGCGGGTCTGGCCCGCGATCTGGACGTCCTGCTGCGCAAGCTGCGCGGCTGAGGCTCCTCCCAGAGCCGAACGAAGGCCCGCCCTGACCGGCGGGCCTTTTCGCGTTTGGGCTCAGTAGTCCAGGTGCACGGTGGGAGCGCCGGCCGCCTCGAAGCACTGCAGCAGGAAGGTCTTGTCGAGATCGTCGGACGACAACCGACGGCCCACCTCCGCCGCGTCCGCCTCGATGCCCATATGCGCCAGGCCGCGGGACAGTTGAGCCAGGCCGACGCCGCGCCGGGCCATCTCGGTCTCGAGCAGGCCCTTCAGTCTCTGGATATCCTCAGCCGTCGCCATGGCGACCCTCCCGTTCCGACGCCCTGGCGGTATCCGCCCGCCCGATGGCGGGATTGCGGCTCGGGTCTGAAACGAAGAGGGCGGCCGCGTCGCCGCGACCGCCCCTCGAATTCAACCGAATTCGGGTGAGGCTCAGGCCTCTTCCTTCTCCTCGGCGCCTTCCTTCTTGGGCGACAGGTCCTCGCCGGTCTCCTGGTCGACGACCTTCATGGAGAGGCGGGTCTTGCCGCGGTCGTCGAAGCCCAGGAGCTTCACCTTGACCTGCTGGCCTTCCGACAGGACATCCGAGACCTTCGCGACGCGCTCGCTGGAGATCTGGCTCACGTGAACCAGGCCGTCCTTGGCGCCGAAGAAGTTCACGAAGGCGCCGAAGTCGACCACCTTCACCACCTTGCCGGTGTAGATGGCGCCCACTTCGGGCTCCGAGGCGATGGACTTGATCCAGTCCTTGGCCGCGTCGATCTTCGACTGCTCGGCGGCCGCGATCTTGATCGTGCCGTCTTCGCCGATGTCGACCTTGGCGCCCGTCTCGGCGACGATCTCGCGGATCACCTTGCCGCCCGAGCCGATCACTTCGCGGATCTTGTCGACCGCGATCTTGATGGTCTCGATCTTCGGGGCGTGCTCGCCGAGTTCGGCGCGCGGCGCTTCCATGGCCTTGGCCATTTCACCCAGGATGTGCTTGCGCCCGGCGTGAGCCTGCTCGAGCGCCTTCTTCATGATCTCCTCGGTGATGCCGGCGATCTTGATGTCCATCTGCAGCGAGGTGATGCCATCCTCGGTGCCGGCCACCTTGAAGTCCATGTCGCCGAGGTGGTCCTCGTCGCCCAGGATGTCCGACAGGACGGCGAAGCCGTCGCTCTCGAGGATCAGGCCCATGGCGATGCCGCTGACCGGCTTCTGCAGCGGAACGCCGGCGTCCATCAGGGCGAGCGACGAGCCGCAGACCGAGGCCATCGAGGACGAACCATTGGACTCCAGGATCTCGGAGACCAGGCGGATCGTGTAGGGGAAGTCCTCGTACTTCGGCAGCATCGGGCGGATGGCCCGCCAGGCCAGCTTGCCGTGACCGACTTCACGCCGGCCCGGCGCGCCCATGCGGCCGGTCTCGCCGACGCTGAAGGGCGGGAAGTTATAGTGCAGCAGGAACTTCTCGTAGTACTTGCCTTCCAGCGCGTCGATCAGCTGCTCGTCGTCGCCGGTGCCCAGGGTGGCGACCACCAGGGCCTGGGTCTCGCCGCGGGTGAACAGGGCCGAACCGTGGGCGCGGCTGAGCACGCCGACTTCCGACACGATCTGGCGGACCTGGTCGACCTTACGGCCGTCGATGCGCTTGCCGGTGTCCAGGATGTTGCGACGGACGACGTCGGCTTCCAGTTCCTTGAACACGCCGCCCAGCTTCAGCGGGTCGGCGCCGGCCGGATTGGCGTCGGACTTGGCGAGGGTTTCCAGCGCCTTGGCCTTGGCCTTGCCGACCGCTTCGTAGCGCTCTTGCTTGGCGACGATCTGGTAGGCCTTGGCCAGGTCCTTGCCGATCAGCTTCTTGACTTCGGCCTTGATGGCCGAGGTGTCGTCCGGCGTGAACTCGAAGGGGTCCTTCGCGGAATGCTCGGCCAGTTCGATGATCGCGTCGATCACCGGCTGCATGCCCTTGTGGGCGAAGGTCACGCCGCCCAGGACGACCTCTTCCGAGAGCTCCTGGATTTCGGACTCGACCATCATCACGGCGTCCTGGGTGCCGGCGACGACGAGGTCCATCAGGGACTCTTTCTGCTCGTCGAGGGTCGGGTTCAGGACGTATTCGCCGTTGATGTAGCCGACGCGGGCGCCACCGATCGGGCCCATGAACGGGGCGCCGGAGATCACCAGGGCGGCCGAGGCGGCGACCATGGCGACGATGTCGGGATCGTTCTCGAGGTCGTGGGCCAGCACGGTGGTGACCACCTGGACCTCGTTCTTGAAGCCCTCGACGAACAGCGGGCGGATCGGACGGTCGATCAGGCGCGAGGTCAGGGTTTCCTTCTGCGAGGGCGCGCCGACGAGGCGGGGGGAGCTGCCCGGGGTCGTCCCCGCGGCGTTGTACTTCTCCTGGTAGTTCACGGACAGGGGGAAGAAGCCCTGACCGGGCTTGGCGCTCTTGGCGTAGACGGCGGTGGCCAGCACCATGGTCTCGCCGTAGGTGGCCAGGACGGAGCCGTCGGCTTGACGGGCCATGCGGCCGGTTTCGAGCGTGAGCGTCTTGCCGCCCCACTCGATGGTCTTGCGTTTGATATCGAACATTTTCTCTTCTTTCTCGTCCCGCGGGCGCATTCCCGGCGGGGGCGGACAGGGCGTCGGACTTCCGAAATCCTCTCCAGTCAGACAGGCGGGGATGAGGATTTCGATCGAACCCTCGGCCTATGCGCGGCCCACCTCCAGAGCGGACCGCTTCGCCACCTTCGTCCTCCGGCCTGTCGCGGAGGGAGCGGCGCTATTTCTCTGTGCCTGATGCGCAAAGCCCCCGCTCTCGCGGGGGCCGACCGGAGGGTCCTAGCGGCGCAGGCCCAGCTTTTCGATCAGGGCTTGATATCGGCCCTCATCGGACTTCTTCAAGTGATCGAGCAACGATCGGCGCTGCGAGACGAGCTTCAGCAGCCCGCGGCGCGAATGGTTGTCCTTCTTGTGGGTCTTGAAGTGCTCGGTCAGGTTGGAGATCCGTTCAGACAGGATCGCGACCTGGACTTCGGCGCTTCCGGTGTCGCCCTCGGAGCGGGCGTGGGTCTTGATCAGGTCGGCCTTGCGGTCGGTGGTGATCGACATCGGTCAATAGTCTCCGCTCGGTCAAAGATGAAAGACGCGGGTGGGTTCGAGCCGTCCCATCCGCATCTCGCAGAGCGCCACCACGACCCCGTCCGCCATGGCTGAAACGGTCCGAGAGCCCGGTGCGAGCCGGGTCTTCAAGGCCTCAACCTGTCGGGGAACGAGAACGATGGGTCGTCCCTGCTTGAGCTTGAAGGCGTCTTCGGTGGTCACGGCCAACTCCGGGATGTCGTCCAGGGCGGTCTCGACCGGAAGCAGGGCTTCCAAGCAGCGGGCCTTATGACCCAAATCTTCCAGCATTTCCAGCGATATCGCCGAACCTTCATGGAACGGGCCGACGCGGGTTCGCCGCAGCGCGCTCACATGGCCGCAGGCGCCGAGCCGGTCGGCCAGGTCGCGGACCAGGGCGCGGACATAGGTGCCCTTGCCGCAGTCGATCTCGATCTCGACGTGGTCGGCGTCCGGCGCGTCCGTGACACGGGCCTTGTGGATCATCACCGTGCGAGCGGCGAGTTCCACCGTCTCGCCCGCGCGGGCCAAGTCATAGGCGCGCTCGCCGTCGACCTTGATGGCCGAATAGGCCGGCGGCACCTGTTCGATCTCGCCCAGGAACTGCGGCAAGGCCGCCTCGACGGCTTCCGGCGACGGGCGCACGTCGGAGCTCGCGGTGGTCGCCCCCTCGCGGTCCAGGGTGGTGGTCGAGCGCCCCCACTCGATGGAGAAGCGATAGGTCTTGTCGGCGTCGACCAGGAACGGGACGGTCTTGGTCGCCTCGCCGAGCGCGATCGGCAGGATGCCAGTGGCCAGGGGATCGAGCGTGCCGGCATGGCCGGCCTTTTGAGCGTTGAAGATCCGGCGCACCCGGCCCACGGCATGGGTCGAGGTCAGGTCGTAGGGCTTGTCGAGGCAGATCCAGCCGGAGACGGCGTCGCCCTTCTTGCGGCGGCCCATCCTAGTCCTCGTCGCCAAATTCGTCTTCGGGCGCGACGTCCGACAGGCGGCGCAGGTCCTGGGCGACCTTGGGATCGCGGAACAGGGCGTCCATGTGCCCGGCGGCGTTGAAGCTCTCGTCGTGGACGAACTTCAGGTCCGGCGTGAACTTCATGTCGATCGAACGGCCCAGGCGGCCGCGCAGGAACTTGGCGTGGCGGTTCAGCGCCTTGACCACCTCGTCGGCATGGCCGCCGCCGAGCGGCTCGACGAAACAGATGGCGTGCTTCAGGTCCGGGCTCATCCGCACCTCGGTCACCGTGACCGAGACGCCGACGAGGTCGTCGTCGCTGATCTCCTCCTCGCGCAGGATCTCGACCAGGGCGTGGCGGGTCAGTTCGCCGGCGCGAAGCTGGCGCTGGCTCGGGCCTGCGGGGGCGCCGCGGCTGTGGCTGGAATGGCGGGTCATGGGTACTGCCTCTCTACGCCTGGGGCGCGGATCGGACGCGCCGCTCAGGGAAGCGGCGGCTTCTAGTGCCCGGACGCCGCGAAGTCCAGCGCTAGGCGCCCGTGCGTTCCTTGAAGAAGGCGATCACCCGCCGCTCAGCCTCCTTGGTCGGGCCGTCGTCCTTCAGGTGGACGGTGAGCACCGAGTGCGGCGGCCGCTCGGAGGGCCGGGCGTCTTCGTCCTCCAGCTCGATGGCCTCGAACCTGTCGCCGAACTCGCGCTTGTAGGTGTCGAACCGCGCGTCGGGCACGAAGGCGTCGGACTTGAAGCGCAGGCCGATCATCGACAGGTCCTCGTCGGCGAAACGCTGCTTGGCGCAGGCGACCTCGCGGGGCGAGGCGTCGATGCCGGCGGCGCGGACCTTGGAACCCGCCGCCATCGGCATGGAGGGTTGGGACAGCACAGGGGCCACGACCGAGGGTTCGGTCATCATGGCCAGCGCGAAGCCGCCGGTGAAGCACATGCCGACCGCGCCGACGCCCTTGCCGCCGCACTCTGCGTGCGCCTTGCGGGCCAGGGCGCGCAGCCAGTCGACAATCGGGCTCGACTTGCCGGCCTGCCAGCAGTTGAACTCGCGGCGGATGCAGATGGCGTTGAACATCACGCCCAGCGCATAGCCGGTGGTGACCGGCCGCCCCGGCTCGCCGAACAGGCTGGGCAGGTAGACCGTCATGCCGGCCGCCGCGACCCGGTCGGCGAACTGGATCACCAGCGGGTGCAGGCCGGGGATCTCGTGCATGATGACGACGGCGGGGCCGGAGCCGCGCCTGTAGACCGGACGGGTCCAGGGCCCGTCGGTGAAGTCGAACTTCTCGTACTCGGAAAGCGCCGCTTCGTAGTCCATCGATCCCTCCGCCCGTCAGGCGAAGCTTAGACCGATCAGAGCTTGATCTTCAGCATGGAAATGTCGCCCTCGAAGCCGGACAGCTTCCAGGTCCCGGCTTCCTGGGTGAAGACCAGCATGCAGGGGCCGTTCTTCTTCTGGGTCGCGCAGACCCGGCCGTCCGGCAGGGCCTTGAGGGCGCCGGCGATGGCGATGGTGTTCGGCAGGGGCTGCGAGGACTTGTAGCCGTAGTACTCGGCGACCGAGCGGAACACCTTGGGCTGGATCAGGGCGTCGCCGGCGAACTGGGCGAGGCTGGGCGCCAGGATCGCGCCGAGCGCGCCCAGCGACGACGGCTTGGCGCCACGGCCCTGGGCGATCAGCCGCTCCTCGATCTCGCGCTCCAGCGCCTTGCGGTCGACATGGGCGTCGAAGCTTTCGCGGTCGTTGTCGCGGATCGCGACCAGCAGGGCGTGGACATCGTTGGCCGCGGTCAGCCGGTGCGCGGTGGCGCATCCGGACAGGATGAGGGCGACGCCGATCAGGGTGAGGAGCTTGCGCATGTCAGAACCCTCGATGCGCGGAGATCGTGGCGGGATCGCGACGACTTGACCACAGTCGCGATCCCCGATTCCACGGGTGAGCGCTACTACAGGCTCCGCTTGACCTCTTCGAGCGTGAAGCACTCGATGGTGTCGCCTTCCTGGATGTCCTGGAAGCCGCGGAAGGCCATGCCGCACTCGACGCCGGAGCCGACTTCGCCGACGTCGTCCTTGAAGCGCTTGAGGGTTTCCAGCACGCCGAGTTCGAGGACGACGATGTCCTCGCGCACGATGCGGACCCGAGCGCCGCGGCGGACGACGCCCTCGGTGACCCGGCAACCGGCCACCTTGCCGACCTTGGTGATGTCGAACACCTGCAGGACGCGCGCGTTGCCCAGGAAGGTTTCGCGTTGTTCCGGCGCCAGCATGCCCGAGAGCACGCCTTTGATGTCGTCGATCAGGTCGTAGATGATCGAGTAGTAGCGGATCTCCACCCCCTCGCGCTCGGCGAGCTGGCGGGCCTGGCTGGAGGCGCGGACGTTGAAGCCGAGGATAGGCGCGCCCGCCCCCTTGGCCAGCATGACGTCGCTTTCGCTGATCGCGCCGGCGCCCGACAGGATGATCCGCGCGCGGACCTCGTCGGTGGCCAGCTTGTCCAGCGACCCCACGATGGCTTCGGCGGAACCCTGAACGTCGGCCTTGATGATGACCGGCAGCTCCGAGATCTTCTTGTCCTGAAGCTTGGCCATGAAGTCGGCCATGGTCACGCCGCCGCCGATCGGAGCGCCGGCCTTTTCGCGCTTCACGCGGGTCCGGTACTCGGTCAGTTCGCGGGCGCGAGCCTCGTTCTCCACCACGGCGAAGGCTTCGCCAGGAGCCGGCGTGCCGTCGAGGCCGAGGATTTCGACCGGCACCGACGGGCCCGCCTCGGTCACCTGTTCGTCCCGCTCGTTGAGCAGGGCGCGAACTCGGCCGAAGCTGGAGCCGGCCACCACGATGTCGCCGCGCTTGAGCGTGCCGCGCTTGACCAAGACGGTGGAGACGGCGCCACGACCGCGATCCAGCTTGGCCTCGATCACCACGCCGTCGGCGGTGCGGTCGGGGTTGGCCTTGAGGTCCATGACCTCGGCCTGCAGCAGGATGCCTTCGATCAGATCGTCCAGGCCAAGCTTCTCGGTCGCCGAGACCTCGATCGCCTGGGTTTCGCCGCCCAGGCTTTCGACCACGATCTCGTGCTGCAGCAGCTCGTTGATCACGCGGGTCGGATTGGCGTCGGGCTTATCGATCTTGTTGATCGCCACGATGATCGGGGCGTTCGCCGCCTTGGCGTGCTGGATGGCCTCGATCGTCTGGGGCATCACGCCGTCGTCGGCCGCCACCACCAGGACCACGATGTCGGTGACATCCGCGCCGCGGGCGCGCATGGCCGAGAAGGCGGCGTGGCCGGGCGTGTCCAGGAAGGTCACGCGCTGGCCGTCGGCCAGGCGCACCTGATAGGCGCCGATATGCTGGGTGATGCCGCCATGTTCGCCACCGGCGACGTCGGCCGCGCGCAGGGCGTCGAGCAGCGAGGTCTTGCCGTGGTCGACGTGGCCCATCACGGCCACGACCGGGGGCCGGGGCTCCAGATGATCGTCGATGTCCTCGGCGCCGATGAAGCCTTCTTCGACGTCGGACTCGGAGACGCGGCGGACCGTGTGGCCGAATTCGGTGGCCACCAGCTCGGCGGTGTCGTTGTCGATGACGTCGTTGATCTTCAGCATCACGCCCTGACGCATCAGGAACTTGATGATCTCGACGCCACGGGTCGCCATCCGGTTGGCGAGTTCCGCCACGGTGATGACGTCCGGGATGACCACTTCGCGCGCGGCCCGGACCTGCTCCTGGCCTCCGCCCTTGCGCTTTTCGCGTTCACGCTCGCGGGCCCGGCGAACCGAGGCCAGCGAACGCATCCGTTCGACGGCGCCCTCATCGTCCCCGGCCACGGCCTGGATGGTGAGGCGGCCTTCGCGGCGCTGGGTCGCACCCTTGACGCGGCTGATCGCCTTGTTGGCCGGGGCGTTGGCGGCCTTGCGGCGCGTATCCTCGTCCTCGTCCGGCCGGCGGTCCATGTTGAGCGAGCCGGGGCGCGGGGCCTGGCGGGCGGCGCGCTGGATCTCGGGCGTGGCGGGCGGAGCGTTGGGCGCGGCGCCGCGCGGCGGACGCGGGCCGCGTCGGCGCCGTCG
>CAMFIW010000018.1 GCA_945952355.1 uncultured Phenylobacterium sp.
CTCTTGATGTCCAGCCCCTTGCCGGCGTCCCAGGTCAGGTGCCGGACGCCATTGGCCAGATGGTAGAACACCGAGACGGTCAGGCCGAACATCACGAGCCTGCCGAGCGGGCCGCCGAGCAGGATCATGTAGCTCGCATACGCGTCCGGCCCGGCGGCGAGCGCGATCGCCCAGCCGGCCAGGATCAGCGCGCCGACATACAGCGCCACGCCGGTCGCCCGGTGGGCGATGGAGGTGAACATGGTGAGGTGCCAGCGCCAGTGGAAGGCGAAGGGGCCTCCCGAGGTCAGGTGCGGCGAGAGGGGTCGTTCGCGGGGGCTGTCAGTCATGGGTCTTCCCGTAGGCGCCAGGCGGGTCCGCTTTTAAGCGCGCGCCTTCACGTGTCAACGAAGCCGCCGCCGCGCACGAACCTTCCTTCGCGGAACCTTAAGTCTGAACGATCCAGACTGCACGGCAAGTCGCTTTTGCTGTAGTCTTCCTTCATGAAAGGCGAAGGATGCGGTTCGACCTGACAGACCTGCGGCTGTTCTGCGAGGTGGCCGATGCGGGAAGCATCACCGGAGGCGCCACGCGGGCGTCGATCGCGCTGGCCGCAGCCTCGACCCGCATTCGCGGCATGGAGGAGGCGCTGGGCGCGCCACTGTTCACCCGCTCGCGCTCCGGGGTCGCCCCGACGCCGGCCGGCCTCACCCTGCTGAAGCACGCCCGCGCCATGCTGGCCCAGAACGCGAGGATGCGGGAGGACCTGGCGGCGTTCGCCGGCGGGCTGTCCGGCGAGATCCGCCTGCTGGCCAACACCAACGCCCTGACCGAGTTCCTCCCCGAAGCCCTGGCCTCCTTCCTGGCGGCGCACCCGCAGGTCAGCGTCGACCTGGAGGAGCGGCTCTCCGACGAGATCGTCGGATTGGTCGCCGAAGGGGTCGCCGACATCGGCATCGTCGCCGGAACGGTGGAGATGGGCGCGCTTGAGACCTATCCGTTCCGGCGCGACCGGTTCGTGGTGGTGGCGGGCGCGAACCACCCGCTGGCGCGGCGCGGCGCGGTCACCTTCGCCGAGGTGCTGGAGCAGGAATTCGTCGGCCTGGAGCGATCGAGTTCGCTGCAACGTTTCCTCGCCGACAAGGCGGCGCGGGAAGGCAAGCCGCTGAGGCTTCGGGTGCAGCTCCGCAGCTTCGACGCCGTATGCCGCATGGTGGAGGTGGGAGTCGGCGTCGGCATCGTGCCGCAGACCACCGCCGCACGGGCTGCACGGACCATGGCGCTGGGGGTGGTCGAGCTCAGCGACGACTGGGCGATGCGGGAGCTCAAGATCTGCGTGCGCGGCCTTGCGGACCTGCGCCCCCTCGCGCGGGAACTGGCGGAAAGCCTCCGGCGCTAGCGGAAGCGCAAGGCCATGCTGGACAAGGGCTTCCCGGCCCGGCAAGGTCGCGGGGCCGCATGCGAGATAGCCGTCGCGGCGACCACCCACATCCAGCCTTCCTGCGTCGAGCCGCGCGTGAGCGAACCGTCGATCTTCTTTCCCGACGTCAATGCGCGTCAGGGAACCTTCCATCGCCGCGCGTTCCTGTTCGGCGGCCTGGCGGCCGGCGGGTTGCTGGCGCTCGGCGGCCGCCTGGCCCAGCTCCAGGTCCTGGACTCGAGCCACTACAGCAAGCTGTCGGCCGGCAACCAGTTCAACTTCAAGCTCGTTCTGCCGCCACGGGGGCGGATCGTCGACCGCAACGGCGTCGCCCTGGCCTCAAGCCGCCAGAGCTACCGGCTGATGGCCGAGCGTGACGAAGGCGTGGATCCGCACAGGACGGTTCAGGCCCTTAACCGGTTCGTGCCCCTGGACCCGGACAGCCAGGTCCGGATGACCAAGGCCCTGGCCCGTGCGCCGAAGCGCCAGCCGATCGCCGTGGCCGAGGACATAAGCTGGGAACAGTTCGCCGCCATCAACGTGCGCGCACCCGAACTTCCGGGCGTGAGCGCCGACACCAGCGAGATTCGGGTCTATCCGTTCGGCGGCGCCTTCGCCCACGTGATCGGCTATGTTGGCAAGGCCACGGAAGAGGATCTCACCCCGTCCGGGCCCAATTCCGAACCGATGATGCTGCATCCGGGTTTCCGGATCGGCCGGCTGGGGGTCGAGAAGGCGTTCGATCTGGAGCTGCGCGGCCGGCCCGGCGCCCAGAAGGTCGAGGTCGACGCGCATGGACGCGAGGTGCGCAAGGACGTCGGCGGCGACATCCCAGCCACGCCGGGCCAGGAGATCCAGCTCACACTCGACGCCGACATCCAGAACCGCGCGGTCGAGGTTTTCGGGGAGGAGAGCGGCGCGGCGGTGATGCTGGACTGCCGCACGGGCGACATCCTGTGCATGGCCTCGGCCCCCAGCTTCGACGCCAACCGTTTCGTGAAGGGACTGACGCCGGACCTCTACCGCGCGCTGTCGGCCTTCGAGCGCAAACCGATGATGGACAAGGCGGTGTCGGCGACCTTCCCGGCCGGTTCGACCTTCAAGACCATGGTTGGGCTGGCGGCGCTGGAAGCGGGGATCGACCCGGCCCAGTCCTATGTCTGCACGGGCGCCATGGGCTTCGGCGGCCGCGCCTTCCATTGCTGGAAGCACGACGGCCACGGGGCGCAGAACCTGCACGACGCGATCAAGAACTCCTGCGACGTCTATTTCTACAACGTGGCGGTGAAGATCGGGCCGGACGCCATCGCCAAGGTCGCCCACGCCTTCGGGCTAGGCCAGACCTTCGACATCGGCATCCAAGGCCAGAACAAGGGCGTGATCCCCTCGACGGCGTGGAAGCGGGCCTATTTCAAGAAATCTCCGGCCAACCAGATCTGGTTCCCCGGCGAGTCGCTCAGCTACGGCATTGGCCAGGGCTATGTATCCGTGAACGCGCTGCAGCTCGCGGTCATGACGGCACGCCTGGCCAACGGTCGCAAGGCGCTGGTTCCACGGCTAGTCAAGTCGGTGGGCGGCCGGGAGCGACCGAGCGGGGCCGAGGTCCCTGACCTGGCGGTTTCGCCCGAGCATCTGACACGGGTTCGCGAAGGCATGGCGGCGGTGGCCAACGACGTGACCGGTGGCGCCTATCGACAGAGCCAGTTGGGCCTAGACCCGATCAAGATGGCCGGCAAGACCGGCACCGCCCAGGTCCGCAGCTTCGACAAGGGCTCCCGTTCGGACGTCGGCATGCCCTGGCGTCTGAAGGCTCACAACCTGTTCGTCGCCTTCGCACCCTATGACGACCCGCGCTATGCGCTGTCGGTGATCGTGCAGCACGGCGGCGCCAGTGGGGCGACCATGGCCGCGCCCAAGGCGCGCGAGATCATGCGGGTGGCGCTGCTGAAGGACCCCGAGATCCGCGCGCGGATCGAGCGGCCCATGCCGATGCCCGACATGGGGGTCGATGGCCTTGATGGCGGGGAGCCGGCGCCGCCGGAGGGCTAGTCGACTTCGGCCAGCCAGTCGGCCGAGCGCATTTCCTGGAGGCGAGAGGCGGTGCGTTCGAATTCGAAGGCGCCGTCGCCGGAGGGATAGAGCTTGTCCGGTTCGGCCTCGGCCAGGATCACCGTGCGGGCGCGGGTTTCATAGAGGGCGTCGATCAGGATGACGAAACGGCGGGCCTCCTCGCGGCGGGCCGGCGTCAGCTTGGGCACATCCTGAAGGAAGACGGTGTGGAAGCGCTCGGCGATGGCGACATAGTCGTTCGGCCCGAGCGCCACGGAGCAGAGGCTCGTGAAGCCGGCCCGAACCAGGCCGCCGGCGGCGTGGGGCAGGTGCACCTTGCGGCCCAGGATCTCCAGCGTCGCCCCGACTTCTTCCTCCTTGCCCAGCATGTCGCGCCACAGGGCCAGAAAGGTGCGCTCGTTGTCTGGGTCGTTGGGCGAGAACCACGACCCGGCGGCCCGCAGGCGGTCGAGGCGGTAGTCGTGGCCGCCGGCCACGGACACGACGTCGAGCCGCGCCTTCAGCATGTCGATGAAGGGCAGGAAGAGCTGGCGGTTGATGCCATCCTTGTAAAGCTGGTCCGGGGCACGGTTGGAGGTCGCGACCAGGGTGACGCCGCGCGCGAACAGGGCGTCGAACAGCCGACCCAGGATCATGGCGTCGGCGATGTCCGTGACCTGGAACTCGTCGAAGCAGAGCAGGCGGGCCTGGTCGGCGACGACCTCGGCGACGGGTGGGATCGGGTCGTCACCCCTGTGCTGGCCGAATCGGGTCTTGCGCGCCGCCGCGTCGCCCGCGCGCCACTCGCCGATCAACCGGTGGATCTCCCCCATGAAGACGTGGAAGTGCGTTCGACGCTTCGCCTTCACCGGGGCGGTCTCGAAGAACTGATCCATCAGCATGGACTTGCCGCGCCCGACCGGCCCCCAGAGATAGACGCCGCGCTGGCTCTCCGGCTTGCGGTTGAAAAGGGCGGCGAGTTTGCCCGGCTCGGACGCCTCGAGGTCGGCCTCCAGCCGGATGAGCGCCGCCAGACCCGCCGCCTGGGCGGGATCGGCTCGGATGGCCCCTTCGGCGAGGCGGGCGTCATAGGCGGCTTGCAGGGCTGAGGCCATCGCGGTTGGCCTAGCCCGAGCGGACGCGCGCCGCAATCGCGCTTGGGAACCGGCTGTGGCGGGCGCCGGTTGGTTTCGAGCATCCCCGAACCCCAGAGGAGGCTTCCCCGTGGCCGACGAGAAGACCCGCCCCATGCCCGCCCAGGACATGGACGAGCTGAACGACCTGGAAGCTGAAGGCGTGCATCAGGGCTTGGGGCGTAGGGCGCGGAAACCGCCATCGGACCGCGAACATGGTGTGAAGACGCGGCGGCAGTTCAAGGACATCGTCAGCCGACGGACCTGACGCCCCTCTTGCCGGGCGGCGGCGGCGAAGGGCATTCTGGCGGCCATGACGGTCGCCGCCTCCGACGCCCTGCCCGTCCGGCGGGGCTATCATGACCACATCATCGACGTACTGATCGCCGAGCGCGCGCCGAGGCTGTCCGGCAGTTTCGCATGGCCGGTCATCCGGCCGGCGCTCTACAGGATGCTGGACTACGCCAAGGCGCGGCGGATGGCCGACGACATCGCGCCCCTGCCCGGCCATGCGGCGCTAGACTACATCTCGGACATGCTGCGGCTGAAGGTGGCCGTGCATGGGCTGGAGCGTGTTCCGCGTCGGGGACGGGTGATCGCGATTTGCAACCATCCGACCGGTATCGGCGACGGGATCGCGGTGTATGACGCCCTGAGGGGACTGCGGCCCGACATCCGCTTCTACGCCAATTCCGACGCCCACAGGGTCTCGCCGGGCTTCGACGAGGCCTTAATTCCGGTGGAGTGGGTCGCCGAGAAGCGCACGCGCGAACGCACGCGGGTGACCCTGCAGCTCACCAAGGAGGCGATGGAGGCCGAGCAGGCCCTGGCGATCTTCCCGGCGGGCCGGCTCGCCCGAAAGGGCGCGGACGGCGCACTGAAGGAAGAACCCTGGATGGCCAGTGCGATGTCGATCGCCCGCAAGTACGAGGCGCCCGTGCTACCGCTGCACCTGTCGGGACCCTGGTCGACCCTGTTCCACTTCTTCCACGGGTTCTCGGGCGAGTTGCGGGACATCACCCTGTTCCACGAGCTGCTGAACAAGAAGGGCCGCGAGTTCTCGCTGATCGTGGGGCCGCTGATCGCATGGGACGCGTTGGACCCGGACTCGACGGTCGCCACCGAGGCGATGAAGGCCTATGTGACCCAAGTCTTGCCGAACCATCCCGACCAGCCCTTTTCATGATCGAGCTCGCCCTGGCCGACGAGGCGCAGACGGCTCGCTTGGGCGCGCGCGTCGCCGCCGCGCTGCGGCATGGAGAGGCGGTGTGCCTGACGGGGCCGCTGGGCGCCGGCAAATCGACCCTGGCGCGGGCCTTGGTGCGGGCGCTGACGAACCCGGAGGAGGACGTGCCGAGCCCGACCTTCACCCTGGTGCAGTTCTACGAGGGCGAGGGGCTGGCGGTGGCCCACTTCGACCTCTACCGGCTGTCGGACCCGGACGAGGCCTATGAGATCGGGCTCGACGAGGCCCTCGAAGAAGGCGCCGCGGTGATCGAATGGCCGCAGAGGCTCGGCGATCGTCTGCCGCCGGATCGACTCGATATAGACATCGCCCTCGATGGCGACGCACGGCGCGCGCGGCTGACCGGCCACGGCGCCTGGGAAGGACGAGAGCTTGAGTTCGGATCGCGAGGCTGAGAAGGCCGGGTTCCTGAAGGCCCACGGCCTGGGCGGCGCCCGGCGCCAGCCCCTGGCTGGCGACGCCTCGACGCGGAGCTATGAGCGGCTGACGGCGCCGAGCGGCGCGCGGCTGGTGCTGATGGACCAGCCGGCCATGGTGGAGACCGCGGTCTGCCCGCCGGGCGCGACGCCCGCCGAACGCCTGGCCCTGGGCTACAACGCCTCGGCGCGTCTGGCGGCGGGCTCCATCGCCGCCTTCGTCACCACTGCCGACTATCTGCGCGACCAAGGCCTGTCGGCGCCGCGCATCGAGGCCTTCGACGCCGCCGCCGGGCTGGCCGTGATCGAAGACCTGGGCGATGGACTGTTCGCCACCCTGATCGCGGAGGGCCAGGCGTCGGAGACGCCGCTCTACGAGGCCGCGGTCGACGTGCAGGTGCGCCTACACGAGACGCCGCCGCCGGCGACCCTGAAGGCCGAGGGCCTGGCCTGGCCGCTGCTGACCTATGACGCCCTGGCCTTGAAGATCGGGACCGACACCTTCCTCGAGTGGTGGCCGAAGCTGATGGATATGGCGCCCTTCGCGCCGGACGTGGTCGCCGAATGGGACGCGCTGTGGGCGCCGGTCTGGGTGCGCGGCGAGGCGGGCGCCGGCGTCTTCACCCATCGCGACTTCCACGCCCAGAACCTGCTCTGGCTGCCGGAGCGCCAGGGGGTGGCGCGGGTCGGGCTGCTGGACTTCCAGGATGCGCTGCGGGCCCATCCGGCCTGGGACCTCACCCACCTGTTGCAGGACGCGCGCCGCGACGTATCGGCGGAGACCGAGGCGACCATGCTGGACCGCTATCTCGCGGCGCGGCCGGGCCTCGACCGCGAGGCCTTCCTGCACGACTACCGCGCGCTGGCCGCCTCGAACGCCGCGCGGATCCTGGGCCGGGTGTTCGCCCGCCAAACCCTGCTGGGCCGGCCGCAGTATCGCGCCTTCATGCCCCGTACCTGGCGCTACCTCGAGCGCAATCTGACCGATCCGGCCCTGGCGGGGCTCCAGGCCTGGTTCGACCGCCATGCGCCAGCGGAGATGCGCGCGTGGTGAGCGGGCCGAAGATGGCGATGGTGCTGGCGGCCGGCATCGGCTCGCGGATGCGCCCGCTGACCGACCACACGCCCAAGGCCCTGATCGAGGTGGGCGGCAAGGCGCTGATCGACCATGTGCTGGACCGGCTGGCCGACGCCGGGGTCGAGACAGCGGTGGTCAATGTCCATCACTTCGCCGACCAGATGGAGGCGCATCTGGCGGGTCGCGAGCGGCCCAGGGTGCTGATCGCCGACGAGCGCGCGGGCCTACTGGATTCCGGCGGCGGGATCCGGAACGCGCTGCACCTGTTGGGCGACGCGCCGATCTGGGTGGCCAATATCGACTCCCTCTGGGTGGACGGAGCGACGCCGCCGCTGGAGCAGATGAAAGCCGCCTGGGACCCGGCGAAGATGGACATGCTCCTGCTCCTGGTGCCCAAGGGCCAGGGCATCGGATTCGAAGGGCCTCGTGGCTTCTTCATCGACGCCGAGGGACGGATCACCCACTCGCAGGACGACGCCAATCCCGCGCCCTTCGCCAATGTCGGCTTCCAGCTGATGAAGCCGCAAGTGCTGGACGGCGCGCCGGACGGGGCCTTCTCCATCCTGCCCACCTGGTGGCGGCTGCAGGACGAGGGGCGGATCTACGGCGTGGTCATGGACGCCTTCTGGATGCACGTGGGCGATCCGGCCGCCAGGGAGGCGGCGGAGGCGCGGCTCAGGTGACGACGCTTCCACTCTTCGCGGGCGAGAGGCCGCGCTGGTTCAACATCCCGGCGCACCGGCCGTTCGTGGCCGACCTGGCCCAGGGCCTCTATGACGCGCTCGCCCCGCTGGGCCCGGACGCGCTGTCCCAGGCGGTGGTGCTGACCCCGACACGACGGGGCGCGCGGAGCCTAGCCGACGCCTTCGTGGCGGCGGCGGGCGGGCGGGCGATCCTGCCGCCGCAGATCCGGCCCCTGGGCGACCTGGACGAGGGCGAGGCGCCGTTCGAGCCGGGCGACCTGGCTGTCGACCTGCCCGCCGCCATCGCGCCGCTCCGCCGCCGTTTCGAGCTGATCCGGCTGGTCAAGGCGCATGAGAAAGAGCTGCAACGCGAGCTGACCGCCTCCTCGGCGCTGGAGTTGGCCGATGCGCTCGGCGGCTTCCTCGACAGCCTGCAGATCGAGGAGGTCTCACCGACCGCCGGCCTCGCGGATCTGGTCACCGCGGACATGGCCGAGCATTGGCGCATCTCCCGCGAGTTCCTGGAGATGGCGCTGGTGGAATGGCCGAAACGGCTCGACGAGCTGGGCCTGGCCGACGTGAGCGCCCGCCGCGTGGCCCTGTTGCGGGCGCTCGCGGAGAAGTGGGACGCCGATCCGCCGCAGGGGGTGCTGGTGGCCGCCGGTTCGACCGGCACGGCGCCGGCCACCGCCGACCTGCTGGCCGTGATCGCCCGCGCGCCGCAGGGCTGCGTGGTGCTGCCGGGCCTGGACGACAGCCTGGCCGAGGACGCCTGGATCGAAGTCGAGGAGCAGCATCCGCAGGGCGCGATGAAGCGCCTGCTCGCGCGCGCCGGCGTGGCGCGGGGCGATGTGGCGCTGTGGCCCGGCTCTCCGACCCTGGCGACCCGAGGCCGCTGGCGGCGGTGGGTGATCAATGAAGCGCTGCGGCCGCCGCGGGCGACCGCCGACTGGTTGAAGGCGATCGGCGACCTGCGCCGGGAAGCCGAGAGCGACGGGATCGACCCGATCGCCGAGGGCCTGAAGGGCCTGTCGGTGATCGCCGCCCGCGCGGAGGAGGAGACCGCGACGGTCGCCGCCCTGCTGCTGCGCGAGGCGCTGGAGACGCCGGGTCGAACCGCGGCCCTGGTGGCCCCCGATCTGAGCCTGGCGCGGCGCGTGGCGACCAAGCTGGCCCGCTGGGGCGTGGCGGCCGACTCCTCGGCCGGCGTGGCCCTGTCGGGCTGCCCGTGCGGGGTGCTGGCCGGGCTGGTCGCCGCGGCCGTGGTCGATCCGCTGGATCCGGTGCGGATGCTGGCGATCCTGAAGCATCCCCTGGTGCGCCTGGGCCTCACGCCGGAGGCTCTGGAGACGGCGCGGGAGAGCCTGGAGAAGGAGGGCCTGCGCGGACCGCGCCGGCACGAATGGGCGGCGCTGGAAGCGAAGCTCGCCGCCCACCCCGACGCGCTCGACCTGGTGACGCGGTTCCGGGCCGCGCTCGCGCCGGCCGAGGCCGCGGCGCGTGGCGCGCCGGCGGTCGCGGCGCGGGGCGTGACCGAGAGCCTGGAGGGCTTCGCCCGCGACGAAGCGGGCGTCTCGACCGGGCTCTGGGCGGGCCACGGCGGGGAAGCCCTGGCGCGGCTGCTGGCCGGGCTGATCGACGAGTCCGAGGGCCTGCCCGACACCTCGCCGCGCGGCTTCCACGACCTCCTGCAGCTGCTGGTGGCCGGAGAGACCGTGCGGGCCGGCGGGGCGACCCATCCGCGGCTGCGCATCCTGGGCGCCATCGAAGCCCGCTTGACCCGGGCCGACCGGCTGATCGTCGCCGGGCTTGAGGAAGGGACCTGGCCGCAGGGCGCGCCGATCGACCCCTTCCTGTCGCGGCCGATGCGCAAGGCGCTGGGCCTGCCGCCGCCCGAGCGGCGAGTGGGCTTGGCCGCCCACGACTTCGCGCAGGCCGCCTGCGCCGAGGAGGTGATCCTGCTGCATTCCGAGCGGCGGGAGGGCTCGCCGGCGGTGAAGTCGCGCTGGCTCTGGCGGCTGGAGACCCTGGCGCGCGGAGCGGGGCTGGACCAGCTTCCGGGCCGCCCGGAGATCCTCGCCTGGGCCCGCGCCCTGGACGCGGCCGATGGCTACGAGCCGGCGCGCCGGCCCGCGCCCATCCCGCCTGTCGCCGACCGGCCACGCAGGATGGCGGTGACCCGCGTCGAGGCCCTGACCCGCGATCCCTACGCCGTCTGGGCGCGCGACATCCTGCGGCTCTATCCGCTGGACCGGCCCGACGAGGCGGTCGACGCCCGCGCCCGGGGCACCGCGATCCACGCGGCCTTCGAGACCTTCGCGCGCGACCATCCGGGGTCCGTGCCGGCGGACGCCGCGGCGATCTTCGAGCGGCTCTATGTGGACGCCCTGGCCGAGCAGGGCATGCCGCCCGAAGCCCTGGCTCGTGAGCACGCCCTGGCCCGCGAAGCCGCCGAGTGGGTGGCCGACCTGGAACGGCGGCGGCGTGCCGACGGCCGCGCGATCCATGTCGAGGAGAGCGGGTCCCTGACCCTGCCGCTTGAGGGCCGCGCGTTCACCGTCACCGCCAAGGCCGACCGGATCGAGCTGGACCCGCAAGGGTTCGGCCACATCCTCGACTACAAGACCGGCCAGGCGCCCTCGAAGAAGATGGTCGAGACCGGCTTCTCGCCGCAGCTCACCCTGACCGCGGCGATCCTGTCGGCGGGCGGCTTCCCGGGGCTGGGACGCCCGCGCCCCGGCGACCTGACCTACCTGCAGGTGACCGGTCGGCGGCCCGCCGGCAAGGAGGAGGTGCGCGCCGCCGCCGGCGACGAGAGCGAGGAGGCCGCCGCGAAGGCGCTGGACGGCCTGGGCGAGCTGATCCGCCGGTTCGACGATCCCGCCCAGCCCTATCTGTCGCGCAGCGCCCCGCAGTTCGTGAAGCAGCACATGAGCGACTACGACCATCTGGCCCGGGTGTTCGAGTGGTCGACCAGCGGCGAGGAGGGCGAGGAGTGAGCATCGCAGCCGCCGCGACCGCGGCCCCCCAGCGCCTGGCGGCCGACCCGCACCTGTCGGCCTTCGTCACGGCCAACGCCGGGTCGGGCAAGACCAAAACCCTGATCGACCGGGTGGCGCGCCTGCTGCTGGAGGAGGCCGAGCCCGAGACGATCCTGTGCGTGACCTACACCAAGGCCGCGGCCGCGGAGATGCAGCGGAGGCTGTTCGACCTGTTGGGCGAATGGTCGGTGTGGGACGGCGAGCGCCTGCGCGACGCCCTGGCCAAGCTGGAGGGCCGCAGTCCCGGCGACTATGACGAGGCCCGGCTGTCGCGGGCCCGCGGCCTGTTCGCCCGAGCGCTGGAGACGCCGGGCGGGCTGAAGATCCAGACCATCCACGCCTTCTGCGAGAAGCTGTTGCGGCGCTTCCCGCTGGAGGCCGGTGTCTCGCCGAGCTTCCGCGTGATGGACGACGCGGCCACCGCCGCCGTGGCCGACGCGGCGCGCAAGGCGGTGGCCCGCCACGCGCTGGCCGGCAAAGGCGCTGTCGCCGAGGCCTATGGGCGTTTCTCGGTCGCGCTCGACTTCCAGAGCTTCCACGCCATGTTCGCCGCCTTCGAAGGCCAGCGCGGCAAGCTGAAAGCTTGGCTCGACCGCTGCGGCGGCCTGCCGGGCGCTCGGGCGGACGTCTGGCGGACCTGCGGCTTCGATGCCGAGATCGACCCGCAGGAGATCGAGGACGAGGCCCTGGCCGGCTTCGACGCGCGCACCTGGTCGGCCTGCGCCCAGGTGCTGGACGCAGGTGGCAAGGCCGATCAGACCAATGCGGGCAAACTTCGCGCCGCCCTCGCCTCACCGAGTCTCGATACCGCGCTGCGCGCCCTGTTCACCGAGAACGGCGAGGGCACGCCGGCGACCTGGGTCGCCAAGAGCTCGGGCTTCAAGGCCGACGAGGGCCTGCGCATGACCCTGCTGTCCGAGCAGGACCGGCTGGCCGAGCTGCGCGATCGCCGCCGCGCCGCCAATGTAGCCTGGGACACGGTCTATGCCCTGGTCCTGGCCGACGCTTACTTGACCGCCTACACCATCGAGAAGGGCGCGGCCGGGGCGCTCGATTTCGCCGACCTGATCGAGAAGACCGTGGAGCTGACGGCCCGCGCGCCGCTGGCCGCCTGGGTGCTCTACAAGCTCGACGGCGGCATCGCCCATATGCTGGTCGACGAGGCGCAGGACACCGCGCCGGAACAGTGGGAGATCGTCCGCGCCCTGGCCGGGGAGTTCTTCTCCGGCGCCGGCCTGCCGGTCCATGCGGGCAAGCTCGACCGCAACATGTTCGTGGTCGGCGACCAAAAGCAGTCGATCTATTCGTTCCAGGGCGCCGCGCCCGAGATCCTGATCGAGGAGTTCCGCCATCACCGCGCGCGCGCGGCCGGGATCGGCCACGCCTTCGAGCGGGTGGACCTGCTGACCTCCTGGCGTTCGACGCCGCAGGTGCTGGACTTCGTCGACGCCACCTTCGCGCCGGCCGAGCTGGCGGCGGCCATCCAGCCGCGGCAGGGCGAGGGCGACGAGATCGAGCCGGTGCGACACGCGGCCATGCGCGCCGAGGCCGGCTGCATCGACCTCTGGCCGCTGGAGGCCGAGGTGAAGGGCGACGAGCGCCTGGCCTGGGACGCGCCGCTGGACACGCCGACCGAGCATTCCGCCAACCGCCGCCTGGCCGAGCGGATCGCCGGCGAGATCGAGGCCCTGATCGCCCGGGGCGACACGGTCTACGAGAAGGGCGTCGCCCGCCCGGCCCGGCCCGGCGACGTGCTGATCCTGGTGCGGCGCCGGCGCGCCCTGTTCGAGGAGATCCTGCGGGCCCTGAAGCGGCGTAAGGTGCCGGTCGCCGGCGCCGACCGCCTGGCGCTCAGCGAGCACATCCTGTTCGACGACCTGCTGGCCCTGGCGCGGTTCTGCCTGTTCCCGCGCGACGAGCTGACCCTGGCGTCGGTGCTGAAGAGCCCGTTCTGCGGGCTCGAGGACGAGAGCCTCTACGCCCTGGCCCAAGGGCGGAAGGACCAGAACCTGTGGGACCGGCTGGTGGCGCGGGCCGCCGAACGGGCGGACTGGACCGCGGCGCTCGACCTGCTGACCCGAGCTCGGGCGGACGCCGCGGGCCGGCGGCCTTTCGAGTTCTATTCCCACGTCCTGGGCTTCCGCGATCCCGCCGGACGCACCATGCGCGCGCGGCTGTTCCACCGGCTGGGCGCCGAGGCCGAGGATGCGCTCGACGAGTTCCTGGCCCAGGTGATCGCCGCCGAGGGCCGCGGCGTCGAGGACCTGGAAAGCCTCGCCGCCGCGCTGGTCAGCCTCGACATTACGGTGAAGCGCGAGCTGGAGTCCGGCCGCGACGAGGTGCGGGTGATGACCGCGCACGGGGCCAAGGGCCTGGAGGCGCCAATCGTCTTCCTGCCGGAGACCACCCTCAGCCGCACGGCGCGGGGCTCGCCTCTGCTCGAGACGGCCGAGGGCGGCTTCCTGTGGTCGGCTTCCCAGAAGGCCGATTGCGAGGCCTCGGCGGCGGCTCGGACGCGGCGGGCGGAGAAGGAAGAGGCCGAGGCCTATCGCCTGCTCTATGTGGCGCTCACCCGGGCGCGGGACCGTCTGGTGCTGTGCGGGCGGATTTCGGCGACCGCCAAGGAAGAGAATCTCGGCGGATGGTGGGGCGCCCTGCGCGCCGCCTTCGAGCACCCCGACATCTCGCCGGGTGCGCGGCCGGCGCGGATCGGCGGGATGGAGTTCCTGCGGTTCGGGCCGGACCCAGCGGCGCTGGGCGGCGCGGCGAAGGTCGCGCCCGACGCGGCGGCCGTGCCGGTCTGGGCGAGTGTGGCGGCGCACGCGGAGGCCTATGAGCGGTACGCCTCGCCGTCGGACCTGGGCGAGGACGCGATCGCCCCGGCCGCCTCGCCCCTGGCCGGGCCGCGCGGTCTGGGTCGCTTCCGGCGCGGGGATCTGATCCACCGCCTTTTGCAGATCCTGCCCGATCTGCCGGGCGCGGAGCGCGCCGCCGCGGCCGGCCGCATGCTGGCTCGCCAGCGGGACCTGACCGATGAACAGCGCGCCGAGATGATCGCGGCCGCCCTGGGCGTGCTGGAGGACGCCCGGTTCGGCGAGGTGTTCGGACCGGGCAGCCGCGCCGAGGTGGCCCTGGCCGGGACGGCGGCGGCCCTGCCCCGCGGACTGGCGATCTCCGGACGGCTCGACCGGCTGGTGGTGCTGCCCGACCGGGTGCTGGTCGCCGACTTCAAGACCAACCGCCCCTCCCCCGACCAGATCGAGGACGCCGACCCGGCCTATCTGCGCCAGATGGCCATGTACTGGGCGGTGTTGTCGGAGGTCTTCGAGGGCCGGCCGGTCGAGGCGGCGCTTGTCTGGACCGATGGGCCGAAGCTGATGCCGATCCCAGAAATACTCCTTCGACAAACCCTTGCAGAGCTTGGTCGTAACGGTTGATACCGGATCAAAAGCCGCCCATATGGCGGTTCGAACTTCGCCGCCCGCGCGTTGCGGACCCCCGATCGAGAACCCTCGTTCTCGATCGGAGTTTTTAATCTGGACCATTTTCTTCGACGAACCGGTGTCCACTTCGTCTGAAAATGGTCGCGCCATAAGGAGCTTTTCATGAGCACCGTTGCGGTCACCGACGAGTCCTTCGAGAAGGACGTCCTGCAGTCCGGCAAGCCGGTCCTGGTCGACTTCTGGGCGGAGTGGTGCGGTCCCTGTAAGCAGATCGCCCCAGCCCTGGAGCAGATCGCCGCCGAGCTCGGCGAGCAGGTCACCGTCGCCAAGCTGAACATCGAAGACTCCCCGACCACGCCATCGCGCTACGGCGTGCGCGGCATCCCCACGATGATGCTGTTCAAGGACGGCCAGATGGCCTCCATGAAGGTCGGCGCCATGCCCAAGGCCAAGATCGTGGAATGGTTGAACGAAGCCGGCGTCTCGTCGTCTTCGGCCGCCTAGGCTGAATTTCGCCCTCCCCCGCGGGGAGGCCGCTTTCAGAGCCGCCAGGTGTCCGGGCTCATCGCCACGCC
>CAMFIW010000019.1 GCA_945952355.1 uncultured Phenylobacterium sp.
CAGCCCCGATGGCCAATGGCTGGCCTGGCTCGCTCCGCAGGATGGGGTGATGAACGTCTGGGTGGCCCCTGTCTCCGACCCCGCCAAGGCCCGCGTGCTCACCACCGAGAAGACCCGTCCGATCCGCTCCTATTTCTGGTCGCCGGACTCTAAGATGGTCCTCTTCATCAACGACAAGGGCGGAGACGAGAACTTCCTGCTCTATGGCGTCGACGTCGCCTCCGGGACCCAGAAATCCCTTACCCCCTTTGAGAAGACACGCGCCGAGATCGTCGGCATGAGCCGACTGGTCAAGGATCGCATCCTGGTGGGCCTGAACAACCGCGACCCGCGCTGGCACGACGTGTACAGCCTGGACCTCGCCACCGGCGCGCTCACCCTGGTCATGGCGAATGACGGCTATGCCGGCTTCGACGCCGACGCCCAGCTCAGGCTGCGCGACGCGGTCAAGCCCCGGCCCGACGGCGGGACCGACGTCTATCCGATCGAAAACGGAAAGATCTCCGACAAGCCCAGCGAGACCATCGGCTTCGAGGACGCCGACACCGCCATCGTCGGCTTCAGCCACGACGGCGCCACGCGGTACTGGGTCGACACCCGCGGCCGCGACACCGCCGCCCTGATCGCCGAGGACATGGCGTCCCATCGGAAGACCGTGCTGGGCGAGAACCCCAAGGCCGACGTCACAGGCGCCCTTGTGAGCCCCGTCACGGGCAAGATCGACGCCTATACCGCCCCCTATCTGCGCAACGACTGGACCGCCCTGGACCTCGCCGTCGGCAAGGACCTCGCCTTCCTCAAGTCGAAGCTCAAGGGCGACGTCACCATCGTCTCGCGCACCGACGCCGACGACCGCTGGACTGTCTCGGTCGACCCGGTCACCGCGCCCACCAGCGTCTGGCTCTATGACCGCAAGACCCATGCCCTGACCAAGCTGTTCACCACGCGGCCCGTGCTGGAGGGCGCCACGCTGGCCGCCATGACGCCTGTCGAGATCAAGACCCGCGACGGCCTGATCGAGCCCTCCTATCTGAGCCTGCCCCCCGGCAGCGACGCCAACGGCGACGGCAAGCCGGACAAGCCCGTGCCGATGGTCCTCCTGGTCCACGGCGGGCCCTGGGCGCGCGACAGTTACGGCTTCAACGGGCTGCACCAATGGCTGGCCAACCGCGGCTACGCGGTGCTGTCGGTGAACTACCGGGCCTCCACCGGCTTCGGGAAGAAATACGTCTCCGCCGGCAATCTGCAGTGGGGCCTGAAAATGCACGACGACCTGATCGACGCCGTCGATTGGGCGATCAAGTCCAAGGTCACCACCGCCGACAAGGTGGCGATCATGGGCGGGTCCTACGGCGGCTACGCCACCCTGGCGGGCCTCACCTTCACCCCCACCAAGTTCGCCTGCGGAGTGGACATCGTCGGGCCGTCCAACCTCAACACCCTGCTGGCCGCCGTCCCCGCCTATTGGGAGAGCGGCAAGCAGCAGATGTACCGGCGAATGGGGAACCCGACGACGCCGGAAGGCCAGGCGATCCTCAAGGCCGCCTCGCCGCTCTGGAAGGCTGACGCCATCCAGCGTCCCCTGCTGATCGGCCAGGGCTACAACGACCCCCGCGTGAACCGCCGCGAGGCCCAGCAGATCGTCGACGCCATGGCGGCCAAGAACATCCCGGTCACCTACATCCTGTTCCCCGACGAGGGCCACGGCTTCGCCCGGCCGGAAAACAACATCGCCTTCTACGCCGCCTCCGAGCAGTTCCTCTCCAAGTGCCTGGGCGGCCGCGCCGAGCCCTTCGGGACCGCGCTGGCCGGCTCCTCGATCACCGTCCCCTACGGCGCGGAGTTCGCCCCCGGCCTCGCCGAGGCCATGGCCGCCGCGGGGAAGGCGGGGAAGTAGGGCTCGCCCCTACCGCGTCGGCTTCGTCTCGATCCGCTCGATGCGCCACTTCAGCTGCTCCGGCGTCGCGCCGGGCACGCCGTTGACCCGACGCAGCGTCGCCTCGCCCTTCTCGTGGACCTCGGCGCCGCTCTTCAGCCGGCCATAGATCACCACCGGCACGGTCACATAGCTCGACCCCGCCGCGCCCTCCGGCTCGCCCGGCGCGCCGACCTGGGCGTGATATTCGGAATAGCGCGCGAAGCCCCCGGCGAACGCCTCCGCGCTCGTCGCGCCCGAGGCCTTGCCGCCGTCGGCCCACAGCCTCCAGGCGTCGGCGTACTTCCCGCCCTCCACCAGGGCGAAATAGGTCTGCACGACATCGGCCGCGCCCTGCGCGCTCTCCGGCCTGAACGGCGCCTCCGAGACCGGCGTGCGGTCGTCCGGCAGACCGCCTGGCGTCCCCGGCGCCGGGGGTTCGACGGGCTTCGACACTGGCGCTTCCGCGGCGGCTGGAGCCGGAGGTGCGGCGGCCGGCGGAGACGCCGGCGGCGTCGCCGGCTTCTGGCAGGCGGCGAGCGCGACGAGGGCCAGGGCGGCGGAAAGGCGGGCTTTGGTCATGGTGTCTCCAATGCGCCAGACCCCCAAAAGGCGCCGCGTTAGGCCAGTTTAGATACAATCGGACGCCAGACTTGTCCCCGCGTGGGGTTGACTTCGCGCCCCCCACACCGAAAAACCCCGGCCAACTCAAGAATCCCGTCGTCGAGGAGAATATTTCAATGACCGTCCGCGTCGCCATCAACGGTTTCGGCCGCATCGGCCGTCTCGTTCTGCGTTCGATCATCGAACACGGCCGCACGGACATCGAGGTCGTCGCCATCAACGACCTGGGCCCGGTCGAGACCAACGCCCACCTGCTCCGCTACGACAGCGTCCATGGCCGCTTCCCCGGCGAAGTGAAGGTCGACGGCGACACCATCGACGCCGGCCGCGGCAAGATGAAGGTCACGGCGATCCGCAACCCGGCGGAACTGCCGCACAAGGACCTGGGCGTCGACATCGCCCTGGAATGCACCGGCATCTTCACCGCCCGCGACAAGGCCAAGGCCCACCTCGAGGCCGGCGCCAAGCGCGTGCTGATCTCCGGCCCGTCCGGCGACGCCGACAAGACCATCGTCTACGGCGTGAACCACGGGACCCTGACCGCCGACGACCACATCGTCTCCAACGCCTCGTGCACCACCAACTGCCTGGCCCCGGTGGCCAAGGTCCTGCACGAGCTGGCCGGCATCGAGCGTGGCTACATGACCACGATCCACTCCTACACCGGTGACCAGCCGACCCTGGACACCATGCACTCCGACCTCTACCGCGCCCGCGCCGCGGCCATGTCGATGATCCCGACCTCGACGGGCGCCGCCAAGGCTCTGGGCCTGGTGATGCCGGAACTCCAAGGCAAGCTGGACGGCTCCTCGATCCGCGTCCCCACCCCCAACGTCTCGGTGGTGGACCTGACCTGGGTGCCCGGCCGCACCCTGACCAAGGAAGAAATCAACGCCGCCCTGATCGCCGCGGCCGCCGACGGCCCGCTGAAGGGCATCCTGGCGGTGACCAACGATCCGCTGGTCTCGATCGACTTCAACCACGCCCCGGCGTCCTCGACCGTGGCGCTCGCTCAGACCCAGGTGATCGACGGCGGCCTCGGCCGCGTCCTCAGCTGGTACGACAACGAGTGGGGCTTCTCGACCCGCATGAGCGACACCGCCCTCGCCATGGCGAAGCTGATCTAGGGATCGGGGTCCCGTCGCCGCCCGTCGGGGCGGACGCCGGGGCCTAGATCGCCTAGCGCGGCGCTCTTTCATCAGGACCCCGGCCTTCGCCGGGGCGAGCGGGTATCTGGCATGACCTTCAAGACCCTCGACGACGCGGATCTCAACGGCAAGCGCGCCCTGGTGCGGGTCGACTTCAACGTCCCCCTACGCCGAGAAGAGGGGGCCGACGGCCAGGTCCGCGACGACACCCGCCTGCGGGCCGCCGTGCCGACCATCGAGAAGCTGCGCGCCGGCGGGGCCAAGGTGATCCTGCTGGCCCACTTCGATCGTCCCAAGGGCAAGTTCGTGCCCGAGATGAGCCTCGCGCCGATCGCGCCGGCGCTGGCCAAGGTGCTGGGCCATCCGGTCGCCTTCGCCGGCGACTGCGTCGGCAAGGAGGCCGCCGAGGCCGTGGCCGCGCTCAAGCCCGGCGACGTCCTGTTGCTCGAGAACGTCCGCTTCTATCCCGGCGAAGAGAAGAACGACCCGGCCTTCGCCCGCGCCCTCGCCGAGAGCGGCGACCTCTATGTGAACGACGCCTTCTCCGCGGCCCACCGGGCCCACGCCTCCACCGAGGGCCTCGCCCACCTGCTGCCGGCCTATGCGGGCGAGCAGATGCGGCTGGAGCTCACCGCCCTCGACAAGGCGCTCGGCCATCCGCAGCGGCCGGTGCTCGGCATCGTCGGCGGCTCGAAGGTCTCCTCCAAGCTCGACCTGCTGCGCAACCTGGTGACCAAGCTCGACAAGCTGGCCATCGGCGGCGGCATGGCCAACACCTTCCTCTACGCCCAGGGCCACGACGTCGGCGCCTCCTATTGCGAAAAGGAGATGGCCGAGACCGCCCGCGAGATCATCCGCCTGGCCGGCCAGAACAACTGCAAGCTCTTCCTGCCGCTCGACATCGTGGTGGCCGAGAAGATGGCGCCCGGCGCGCCCGCCCGCGTCCGCGGCCTGGGCGAGGTCGACGAGGATGAACGCATCCTCGACGCCGGCCCCGAGACGGTCGAGCGCCTCTGCCGCGCCATGGCCAATTCCAACACCCTGATCTGGAACGGCCCGCTCGGCGTGTTCGAGATGCCGCCCTTCGACAAGGGCACGGTCGAGGCCGCGCGCTGCGCGGGGAACCTGGCGGCCGAGGGCAAGTTGGTGGCGGTGGCCGGCGGCGGTGATACGGTGGCCGCCCTGAACCACGCGGGCTGCGCGGACCAGTTCACCTTCGTGTCGACGGCCGGCGGCGCGTTTCTTGAATGGATGGAAGGCAAGGAGCTGCCCGGGGTGGCGGCCTTGTCGAAACAGAACAGACGCTGATTGGAGGGCGGGGCATGGCCCGGATCACTTTGAGACAACTGTTGGACCACGCCGCCGAGTACAGCTACGGCGTCCCGGCGTTCAACATCAACAACATGGAACAGGCGCTGGCGATCATGGAGGCCGCGGAGGCCACCAACTCGCCCGTCATCATGCAGGCCAGCCGCGGCGCCCGCTCCTACGCCAACGACATCGTGCTGAAGCACCTGATCGACGCGATGGCCGAGATGTATCCGGACATCCCGATCTGCATGCACCAGGACCACGGCAACAACGAAGCCACCTGCGCCACCGCGATCCAGTACGGCTTCACCTCGGTGATGATGGACGGCTCGCTGATGGCCGACGGCAAGTCGCCGGCCGACTACGACTACAATGTCCGCGTCACCCGCAACGTCGTCGACATGGCCCACTGGGTCGGCGCCTCGGTCGAGGGTGAGCTCGGCGTGCTGGGTTCGCTCGAAACCGGCATGGGCGAGAAGGAAGACGGCCACGGCTTCGAGGGCAAGCTCGGCCACGACCAGCTGCTGACCGATCCGGACCAGGCGGTCGAGTTCGTGAAGGCCACCGAGGTCGACGCGCTCGCCATCGCCATGGGCACCAGCCACGGCGCCTACAAGTTCACGCGCAAGCCGGACGGCGACGTCCTGGCCATGAACGTGATCGAGGAGATCCACCGCCGCCTGCCCAACACCCACCTTGTGATGCACGGCTCCTCGTCGGTGCCGCAGGACCTGCAGGACCTGATCAACCAGTACGGCGGCGAGATGCCCCAGACCTGGGGCGTGCCGGTCGAAGAGATCCAGCGCGGCATCAAGCACGGCGTGCGCAAGATCAACATCGACACCGACAACCGCATGGCCATCACCGCCGCGATCCGCAAGGTGTTCGTCGAGAAGCCCGGCGAGTTCGATCCGCGCGGCTATCTGAAGCCCGCCAAGGAAGCCATGCGCAAGGTCTGCGTCCAGCGCTTCGAGGAGTTCGGCACTGCCGGCCACGCCTCCAAGATCAAGGCCGTGCCGCTGGCCGACATGGCCAAGCGCTACGCCAAGGGCGAGCTCGCGCCGAAGATCGACTCGACCCGCCAGGCGGCCGAGTAGACCGCACGCACCGTCTGAATCGAGGCCGCCGCGGAGCCCCCGCGGCGGCCTTTTTTCATGCGCGGGCGAGGTCCTCGTAGAGGGCCGCGATCAGGGCCACGTCGCGCGGGTCGCCCACCAGGTCCGTGCCCATGCGGTTCATCGTGTAGGCGATGGCCACGCGGCGCACGGGATCGACCACCGCGAACGATCCGCCCCAGCCGGAATGGCCGAAAGCCGCCGGCTCGGGCCCATAGAGCCCGTCGGTGTTGAGCAGGAACCCCGCCCCCCAGCGCGCGGGCACGCCCAGCACCTCGTCGACGCCGGAGATCCGCAACGCCGTCGCCTGGGCGAGGGTGGCGGCGCTCAGCAGGCCGCCGGCCGCCACCGCGCCGAACAGACGGGCCAGCGACTGGGCGTTGGAGAAGCCATTGGCCGAGGACAGCTCGCAGGCCCGCCATGCGGCCGTATTGGGCAACAGCGGCTCGATCACCGGATTGGTGTAGGCCGCGACCTGGCTGGGATTGAGGTCGACGGCCATGTTCGAGGTCGCGAGCTCCGGCGGCGCGATCATCTCCGCCCGCCGCGCCTCCTCCGACGCCGGCAGGCCGAGGCTGAGGTCGAGCCCCATCGGCCCCGACAGCTCCTCCAGGATGAAGCGGCCGAGGCTGCGCCCTTCGACGCGCCGGAACAGTTCTCCCGCCAGCACGCCGATCGAGATCGCGTGGTAGCCCGAGCGCGAGCCTGGCGGCCACAGCGGCGCCTGCGCGGCCAGTCGCGCGGCGGCCTTCGGCTGATCGTAGAAGTCCTCGACCACCGCCGGGTCGGTGAAGCTGCAAAGCCCCGCCTGGTGCGACAGCAGCATGGCCACCGTCACCCCGTCCTTGCCGTGCGCGCCGAATTCGGGCCACCAGCGGGTCACCGGGTCGTCGTAGGCGCAGAGCCCGCGCTCCACCAGGAGGGCGAAGCAGAGGGCGTTCACCGCCTTGGTGGTCGACCAGACATTGACCACCGAGTCCCTGCGCCACGGCCGGGTCCCGGCCGCGTCCAGGGTCCCGCCCCAGAGGTCGACCACCAGCTCGCCGTCCCGGACCACGGCCAGCGCGGCGCCGACGTCGCCGCGCGCGGCGAAGTTCTCCTCGAACACCTTCGCGACGGCGGCGAAGGCCGGAGCGGCCTGTCCCCCCGGGCTCATTGGAAGGCCTTCGAGAAGGACACGCCGTAGGTGCGCGGCGCGCCATAGACGCGGAAGCCGTAGCCCAGGGCGAGCTGGTTGACCCCCTGGGTCACATAGCGTTCGTCGGCCAGGTTCTTGACCCACACCGCCACGTCCCAGTCCTTGCCCGACATCAGGCTGGCCCGCGCGTTCCAGACCCAATAGCTCGGCGTCGCGATCAGCGGATCGTTCAGCGCGTCCTTGAACATCTCGTCGGCATAGCGCCCGTCGACCTGCACCCGCGCCTGCAGACCGTGGCCCACGTCGCGCGTGTAGGCGGCCGACAGGTTGAAGCTGACCTTCGGAGCGTCGGGCATCTCGTTGCCCTTGGCCACGGCGCCCGAGGATGAGGCGAAGGCGCCGAGCTCGGTGTGAAGCAGGCCCAGGCCCGCCACCAGGTCCAGCCCCTCCACCGCCGGCGGCGACCAGGTCAGGTCGAGGTCCAGGCCGTAGATCTTGGCGGTGTCGACATTGCCCAGCCGCTGGATCGGCAGCCCGCCGGAGGTGTCGCGGATGAAGGTCTGAACGTCGGAATAGTCGTAATAGAAGAGGCTGCCCGACCAGGAGAGGCCGACCGACGGCAGGCGCTGCTTCACGCCGATCTCGTAGTCGATCAGGGTCTCCGGCTCATAGGGCTTGAGCTGGCCGGAATTGGTCGCCACGCCGGAGAAGAACCCGCCGCTCTTCACGCCCTGGCTGATGCTGCCATAGACCAGGGTCGTTGGATTGGGCTTCCAGTTCAGACCCACCTTCCACGACCAGTTGGTGTCGTCGATCGAGGTGTTCACCGTGGCCAGCGGAATCGGCGGCGATCCGCAGGGCGCCAGCGTCAGCAGGCTCACGGGGCAGTTCGAGACCAGGTCGGAGGTCCCGCCGACGTCGGACTTGGTCTCCCAGGTGTAGCGAAGGCCGGCCACCAGGCTGAGGCCACCGCCCAGGCGATGCTCGACATTGCCGAACGCCGCGGCCGACTTTGACACCTGGTCGGCGGTGCTCAGGGTCTTGGTGTTGAACAGGTCCTGCAGCGAGCCGTCATAGGACATCTTCACCCGGTCGCGGGAGGCGAACACCCCGACCAGCCAATCGTTGGTGGGGGTCGCGCCGGAGAGGCGCAGTTCCTGCGAGATCTGGTCGATGCGGTCGTGCTCGATGAAGTCGGTTTCGCGGAACGGCCCAGCGTCGGTGTCCGCGCCCCATTGGCGCTTGAAGCCCAGCCAGCCGGTGACCGAGGTCAGGGTCGCCCAGCCAAGGTCCTGGTTCACCCTCAGGGTCGCCGCCCGCTGGTCGACGTCATAGGCCGGGTTCACCGACCAGTCGCCCTTGAAGGGGTCGCCGTCGGTGTCGCGATAGCCCAGGAAGTCGGTGCATCCGGAAGAGCCGGGGCACACCAGGCTGGCCGGCGCGCCCGGCGGTTTGAGGAGCCCGAAGAACTCCGGCGCCCCCACCTCCGAGCGCACCTTCTGGACCTCCACTTTCAGCAACACGTCGAGGTCCGCGTTCGGCTTCCATCGCAGTTGGGCGCGGCCCATCTGCACGTCGCGACGGCCGATGTCGGAATTCTTTACGCGGTTGAAGAAGTAGCCCTCGTCCTGGCTGACGATCTTGCCGGCCAGGCGGATCGCCACGGTGTCCGACACCGGCAGGTTCACGGCCCCGTCGAGATCGGCGGTCTTGTAGTTGCCGTAGCTGCCGGCGATCCGGCCCTCCATGCCGCCGAAGGTCGGCTTGGCGGTCAGGACGTTGATCGCCCCGGCGGTCGAGTTGCGGCCGTAGAGCGTACCCTGCGGGCCCTTCAGCGCCTCCATGCGCTCCAGGTCGAACAGGTCGAAGTTCATCAGGGCCAGCGAGCTCAGATAGACCTCGTCCACATAGACCCCGGCGCTGGGATTGTTGGTGGCGCTGAAGTCGTTCAGCCCCACGCCGCGGATGCTCACCACCGGCAGGATGCCGGGCATGTTCTCCTTGATGTCCACATTGGGGGTGAAGGTGGCCAGGTCGGTCACCTGGGTCACCCGCCGCGCCTGCAGTTCGGAACCGGAGACCACGGCGACGTTCAGGCCCACGTCCAGGGTGTCCTGGGCCCGCTTCTGGGCGGTGACGGTGATCGCCTCGAGCTCGGTGACATTCGATTCGGCCGCCTGGGCCGCACCCGCAGCCAGGACCAGTACGGCGACCGCCGCCCCGCCCAGCCAGCCCGATTGTCTCGAAACGCGCATTCGCAAGCCCTCCCTGACGTCTCTCGCCCGCCTGTTCGCGGTGCGAGTTTTTCGACACTTGAGTTTGCACGGATAACGACACGACGGATCGAACGCGTCAAGTTCTTCGACAATTGAGTAGGTCTGCTGTATCAAGTGACGAGAGCGAGGGAGCTGTCGGGATGCCCGAGACCAAGGCCGCGCGACCGGCGCGGGGCCGTCCCGCCCGCAAGCCCGCGCGGCGCGACCTGCTGCTGGACGAGGCCGCGCGGCGCATCAACGCCCAGGGCGCTGGCGCGATCGTCATCAACGACATCGCCGAACAGGTCGGGCTGTCGCGCAACGCGCTCTACTATTACGTGGCCGACCGCGCGGACCTGGTCTTTCGCTGCTACCTGCGCGCCTGCGAGGCGATGACCGACGACCTGGTCGCCGCCCACGAGCAGGGCGGCGATCCATCAACCCGCATCCGCCTGTTCGTGGAGGCGTCGCTCGCCTTCGACCGGCCCGAGCAGACGGTGCTCAGCGACATCGACTTCCTGCCCGAGCCGCAGCGCGGCGTGATCCGCGCCCACAACGCGCGCAACGTCGAGGCGCTGAAGGACCTGATCGGCGAGGGCGTGCGGGCCGCCGCCTTCCGCCCCTGCGACGTCGAGGTCGCCGCCCAGGCCCTGATCGGCATGATCGCCTGGGCCAGGCTGGCGGCGGGCTGGCTGGACTATCGCGACAGCCGCGCGGCGCGCCGGCGGATGATCGTCACCATCGTCGATCTGTTCCTGCACGGGTTCAGCGCCGACCCGAACGCCGCCACCGACGGCGCGATCGACGTCGAGGTCCTGACCGCCCGGCCGTTCAACGCCTTCGACCGGCGCCAGACCAACGAGATCAAGATCACCCAGTTGATCGCCGCGGCCTCGCGGCTGTTCAACCGCCGCGGCATCGACGGCGCCTCGCTCGACGAGATCGGCGCCAGCGTCGGCGCGACCAAGGGCGCGGTCTATCACTACTTCGACGACAAGTCGGACCTGGTGGTGCGCTGCTACCGCCGCGCGTTCGAGCTCTACGACCTGTTCATGGACACCGCCGTCGCTTCCGGCCGCACGGGGTTCGAGCGCGCCATGCTGTCGCTGCACCTGAACGTCCAGGCCCAGGCCGGTCCGCTCTCGCCACTGATGCTGCAACCCGGCCGCCTGTCCCTGCCCGCCGACGAGATGGCCCGGATCACCGCCGCCTCGAAGCGCCTTCGCATGACTTCGACCCGCAGCCTTCGCCACGGCGTAACCGACGGATCGTGCCGGGCCATGGACAGCGCGGTGGCCGGCGAGGTCGCCGCCGGCATCTTTCTGTGGCTACCCAAGTGGCTGCCCGAGGACTACGCGCTCTCGCCCATGCGCCTGGCCGACGAGATCAACCGGCTGATCGGCCTGGGCCTCGAGGTGCGCGCCGCCTAGTCGATCGGCGCGCCCTTCATTTCCCGCACGAAGGCCAGGCCGACCACCACCGTGATCGCCGCCACCACGATCGGGTACCAGAGCCCGTAATAGATATCCCCCGTCGCCGCGACCATGGCGAAGGCCGTCGTGGGCAGGAAGCCCCCGAACCAGCCGTTGCCGATGTGGTAGGGCAGGCTCATCGAGGTGTAGCGGATCCGCGCCGGGAACATCTCCACCAGCGCCGCGGCCACCGGCCCGTAGACCATGGTCACATAAATCACCAGGAGGAACAGCAGGCCGACCACCGCCGGCTTGTTCATCTTCGCCGGCTCCGCCTTGGCTGGATAGCCCGCCGCCTTCAGCGCGGCCCCAAGTTGCTTGCCCCAGGCGGTCTTGGCCTCGGCGAAGGCCTTCTTGTCCAGGCTGCCGCCCGAAAAGCTCGGCACCGCCACCTCGCCGACCTTGACCACCGCCACCGAGCCCGGCCGCGCGGCCTGGTTCGCATAGCTGACCCCGGCATTGGCCAGAGCCGACTTGGCCACGTCGCAGGACGAGGTGAAGGCCTTCTTGCCGACGGGATCGAACTGGAACGAGCACTCGGCGGGGTCGGCGATCACCGTCACCGGCGCGCTGGCGCTGGCGGCCGCGAGCGCCGGATTGGCGGTCGCCGTGATCGCCTTGAAGATCGGGAAATAGGTCAGCGCCGCCAGCAGGCAGCCCGCCATGATGATCGGCTTGCGCCCCACCTTGTCCGACAGCCAGCCGAAGACCACGAAGAACGGCGTGCCCAGCAGGAGCGCCCAGGCGACCAGCTCATTGGTCAGCACCCCGTCGACCTTCAGCATCTTCTCCAGGAAGAACAGGGCGTAGAACTGGCCGGTGTACCAGACCACCGCCTGGCCGGCGGTCAGCCCCACCAGGGCCAGGATCACCAGCTTCAGATTGCTCCACTGCCCCAGCGCCTCGGCCAGGGGCTTCTTCGAATTGCGCCCCTCGGCGACCATCTTCTGGAACACCGGGCTCTCGTTCAGCTTCAGCCGGATCCACATCGACACGCCCAGCAGCACGATCGAGACCAGGAACGGCACGCGCCAGGCCCAGGCCTTGAAGGCCTCCTCGCCCAGGTTGGTGCGCACCAGGATGATGACGATCAGCGACAGGAACAGGCCCAGCGTCGCCGTGGTCTGGATCCAGCTCGTATAGAGCCCACGCTTCCCGTCCGGCGCGTGCTCGGCCACATAGGTCGCCGCCCCGCCATATTCGCCGCCGAGCGCCAGGCCCTGGATCAGCCGCAGCGTGATCAGCGCCACCGGCGCCGCCACCCCGATGGTCTTGTAGTCGGGCAAGAGGCCGACGCAGAAGGTCGACAGCCCCATCAGCAGCATGGTGACGAGGAAGGTGTTCTTGCGCCCCCAGAGGCCGCCGAGCAGGCCGACCACGCGGGCGCCGAACGGCCGCACCGCGAACCCGGCCGCGAAGGCCAGGAGGGCGAAGATGTAGCCTGTGGTCTCGTTGACGCCCGAGAAGAAGTGGCCGGTGATGAAGCTGGCCAGCGAGCCGTAGAGATAGAAGTCGTACCACTCGAACACCGTGCCGGCCGAGGCCGCCCCGATGATCAGCCGGTCGTTCCGCGCCTCGCCGACCGCCGTCGCCGCCGCCACCATGCGCCCCTCCCAGGGTTGTTCTTGGGCAGGGAGGTTAGGCAGCGGCGGGCGGCTTCACAATGCCCGCCGAGAACGAAGCGCCGGACCTATCGCCCCGCCTTCGGTTTCACGTTGTTGGTCTTGCCGATGAAGGCCGCCACGTCGTCGTGCAGGGCCTTCATCGAGGCCTCGTGCGCATAGACCATGTGGCCGCTCTCATAATAGCTGTACGAGATATTGGCCTGCAGGCTGTCGGGTATCGGCAGGTGCTTCATCTCGTACCAGCCTTGGAAGTAGGGCGTCGCCAGGTCGTAGTAGCCGCCCAGCAGCAGCACCTTCAGGCTCGGATTGTACTTCATCGCCGAGGCCAGGTCGGGCATCACGTTCAGCATCGCCCGCGGCGTGAAATTGGCCCCCGGCGGCTGGTGGTTGTTGTCCCAGAAGCGGAACACGTTGACCGACGGCTTGAAAGTCTTGCCCGCCCCATAGCCCAGGGTGCGCCGCGCATAGTCGTTGAACGCCGTCACATAGGCCGAGCTGAGCGCCGCGGCCTGCGGGTCGTAGTCCGCCTCCTTGCTCAGCGGATCCATGTCCGGCCCGGAGAAGCGGGTGTCGAGCCGGCCCGTGGTCAGGCCGTCCTTGGCCTGCAGCGCCTTCTCGAACATGCCTCCGGTGATCCGCAGGTCCGCCCGCAGCACATAGTCGAGCGGCAGGCCGGTATAGGTCGCGAGCTTCTGCGCCACCTCCTGCTTGCGCGCCGGCGCCAGCTCGGCGCCCGCCTGCAGCGCGGTGGCGTAGTCGGTGGTCGCGAACGTCTCCACCTCCTTCAGGAAGGTCTTCAGCTCGGCCGGCCGGTTCGGGACCAGCTTGCGGTACCAGGCCGTCGCCGCATAGGTCGGCAGGGCGGTGATATAACCCTGGTCGCTGCCGGGATTGTTCTCGATCCCGTCGACGCTGAGCGAGAAGTTCAGGATCTGCGACAGCAGGATCACGCCGTTGAAGTCGACGCTCTGGCCGGTCTCCAGGTTGTTGATCAGCACCGCCGAGCGCGGCGTGCCATAGCTCTCGCCGAACAGGTACTTGGGCGAGTTCCAGCGGCCGTACTGCGACAGGAAGCCGGTGATGAACTGGCTGAAGGCGTAGGCGTCGGCGTCGACGCCCCAGAACGCCTTCTCCTTGTCCTTGCCGGCGATGCGCGAGAAGCCCGCCCCCGGCGCGTCGATGAACACCATGTCGGAGACGTCCATCAGGCTGTAGGCGTTGTTGATCACCGAATAGGGCGCGGCCGGCGTGTGGTCGCCATTGTCCGCCGTCACCACCCGGCGCGGGCCGAACGCGCCCATGTGCAGCCACATGGTCGAGGAGCCGGGGCCGCCGTTGTAGATGAAGGTGATCGGCCGGTCGGCGGCCGGCGCGCCCTTCTTGAAATAGGCCACATAGAACATCGAGGCCTCGGCCTGCGGATTGCCCGGGCCGCTGGCGTCCTTGGTCTCCAGCCCGGCCTTGTCCTTGGCCGCCGCGTCATCCCAGCCGCGCGGGTGGACCACGATCGTCCCGGCTACGGCGTGATAGTCGATGTTCTGCCCGCCGACGCTCACCGAGCCGTCCGACCCGACGGCCTCCGGCGTGAACAGCACCCCGGCGTTGGGCTCGGCCGTCGCCGCGTCCGGCTTCTTGCTCGCGGCCGCCGGCGGGGTCGCAGGCTCCGCCGCCATCGCCATACCGGCCGCCAAAGACAGCCCCGCACCCGCCAGCAACACCTTACGCAGCATCAGCCCGCTCCCTGGAAAATTATGGCGCGCAAGCTAGGCCTTGAGGGCCGGCTTTGACAACATCCGCCGCTCCCAGGTCACCACCATTCCGGCAGGCGCCCCGATCCGCCCCCTCGCCGCGCCGATTTTTCGAACCACGAACCACACGAACCCACACGAACGCGCCAAGCCGGCGAGATCGGCACG
>CAMFIW010000020.1 GCA_945952355.1 uncultured Phenylobacterium sp.
AGCCGCATGCGCGCGGCGCGGACCCCTTCGGCGCGGGCGGCGTCGCCCGCGACGGCGCGGGGCGCGGCCAGCCATTCGAAGACCACGCCTTCCTCCTCAGCGTGCGACACCTCCCGCGCCGAGCCAGGCATGTTGGCGCGGTCGCGGCGATAGAGGCAGGTCACCGAGGTCGCCCCCTGGCGCACGGCGGTGCGGACGCAATCCATGGCGGTGTCGCCCCCGCCGACCACCACCACCGCCTTGCCGGCCGCGTCGAGCACGCCGGAGTCGAATTCGGGAACCTGGTCGCCCAGGCCCTTGCGGTTGGAGGCGATCAGGTAGTCGAGGGCGGGCGTGACCCCCGCCGAGCCCGCGCCCGGGACGACTAGGTCGCGCGCCGCATAGACGCCGGTGGCGATCAGGACCGCGCCGTGACGTTCACGCAGGTCGGCGAGGCTGGTGTCACGGCCCACCTCGAAGCCGAGGCGGAACTCCACGCCGGCGGCGGCGAGGCGTTCGGTGCGTCGCGCCACGACCTCCTTTTCCAGTTTGAAGCCCGGGATGCCGTAGATCAGCAGGCCGCCGGCCCGGTCGTGGCGGTCATAGATGGTGACGGCGTAGCCGGCCTCGCGCAGCTTCTCGGCGGCGGCGAGGCCTGCAGGCCCTGCGCCGATCACGCCGACCGAACGGCCCTGATCCGGGCCGGCGACGAGCGGCGCGACCCAGCCCTCTTCCCAGGCCTTGTCGGTGAGGTAGCGCTCGACGGCGCCGATCGTCACCGTGCCATGGCCGGACTGCTCGATGGTGCAGGAGCCCTCGCAAAGCCGGTCCTGCGGACAGATGCGGCCGCAGATCTCGGGCATGGAATTGGTCGCCTGGGAGAGCTGGTAGGCCTCCTCCAGCCGGCCCTCGGCGGTCATCCGCAACCAATCAGGGATGTTGTTGTGCAGCGGACAATGGGTCTGACAGAACGGGATGCCGCATTGCGAGCAGCGCGAGGCCTGCTCGGTCGCCTTGGCGTCGATGAAGTCGGCATAGATCTCGTGGAAGTCGCCCGCGCGCGCATCGGCCGCGCGCTTGCTTGGCGTGACCCGCTCCACCGTCGTGAACTTCAGCATCCGCTCGGCCATGGCCGCCTCCCGCGCCCGAACGCCGGGCCGGACGCCTGTAACGGATTTTCGGCGATGCCGAAACGCTATAGACAAATAGAGAGACTAAATGATTCCAAGATGGTGCTTGTAGGATCGCATCGAGGGCGCCCGATGCGTAAGTTGGTCAAAAAGGTGGATGAACTCCACATTTACCGTGATTGGCGTCCTGATCGCCGCCGTCCCACAGCCCAGCGGAGTCGCTCGTGAACGACTGGATCAACGCCCTCATCCTCGGGATCATCGAAGGGCTGACCGAGTTCATCCCGGTGTCCTCGACGGGCCACCTGCTGCTCGCCAAGACCTTCATGGGCTTGCCCGACGCGTTCTGGGACACCTTCGCGGTGCTGATCCAGTTCGGGGCGATCCTGGCGGTGGTGGCGCTCTATTTCGGCCGGCTCTGGAAGGTGCTGATCGGCCTTCCGAACGATCCGGGCGCGCGTTGGTTCGCTTTTTCCGTGATCCTGGCCTTCGTCCCCAGCGCGGTCATCGGTTTCGCCCTGCACGACTTCATCAAGCAGGTGCTGTTCGAAAGCCCGAAAGTGATCTGCATCTCGCTGATCGTCGGCGGGGTGGTGCTGCTCGGCATCGACCGCTGGGCGCCCAGCGCCACCCAGCACGACGCCATGAAGCTGAACTGGAAGACCGCCATCCTCGTGGGCGTCGCCCAGACCTTCGCCATGATCCCCGGCGTGTCGCGCTCGGGCGCGACCATCGTCGGTGCAATGCTGATGCGGGTGGAGAAACGGGCCGCGGCCGAATTCTCCTTCTTCCTGGCCATCCCGACCATGGCCGGCGCCACAGCGCTGGACGCCTGGAAGAGCCGCAACGAGATCGACATGAGCCACGCCGGCATCATCGCCTTCGGCTTCGTGGTCAGCTTCGTGGTCGGCTACATCGTGGTGCGCCAGATGCTGGACTTCGTGACGCGCCACGGCTTCGCGCCCTTCGCCTGGTGGCGGATCGCGGTCGGCGTCGCGGGCCTCGCGGGCCTGATGGCCCTCGGCCACTAAGGTTTGAGTTTATCCTCCAGGAAGCCGACCGAGGCCGTGTCGGCCTTGAGCCAGCTGTCGTAGCGCAGGAAGCCGTGGATCTCGTTCGGCAGGATCAGCTCCTCGAACGGGGTGTTCTGGGCGGCGAGGCGGCGAGCCAGGTCGACGGTCTGGTCGAAGCGGACATTGCGGTCGTCGTCGCCGTGGATCAGCAGCACAGGTGACTTCCAGCCGGCGATGGCGGCTTCCGGCGAGCTGTCGAAGGCGCTCTTCAACGCCGCGTCGTAGTCGCCCTGCTCGTAACGCTGTGGGCGCGCGACCTTGCCCGGATAAAGCGACCAGTCGTGGACGCCGTGGAAGTCGACGCCGACCTTGAAGATGTCGCTGTTGTGGGCGAGGGCGTGGGCGGTCAGCAGGCCGCCGTAGGAGCCGCCCCAGATGCCGAGCCGTGCCGGGTCGACCTCGGGCCGCGCCTGCAGGAACTTCGCCCCGGCGACCACGTCCTGGTACTCGGAATTGCCCGCCACGCTGGCTTTCTCGGCGTGCTGGAAGGCGCGGCCATAGCCGATGCCGAGCCGATAGTTCACCGACAGCACCACGAAGCCACGCGAAGCCAGGTACTGATTCATCGCATAGGCGTGGGTATAATAGTCCATGTAGGACCAGCCGAGCAGCATCTGCCGGGGCGGCCCGCCGTGGACGAAGATGAGGCCCGGATGCTTGCCCTTACCGCCGGGCGGGAGGAACAGCTGGCCGTGGATCAGGAGGCCGTCGGCGGCCTTGAAACTCACCGGCTTCGGGATCACCAGGCCATTGGCCGCGTAGTCTGACGCCCCGTTGTCAAGCGCCTGGGCGCCCTTGCCGTCCGCATTGGCCACGGTCACGCGCATGGCGGTGGTGGGCGTGGACGCGATGTAGGCGACCTTGCCGCCGGCGAGCGGCGCCGGCGTCCATTCCAGGCCCGTCCCCGGGGTCAGGGCCATCGGCCCAGGCTTGTCGACGGCGACGCGGAAGACGTGGCGGCGGTCGATGTCGCCCTCGGCCGTCCCGGCGTTGGCGCTGTAGAGCAGGGCCTTGCGATCCGGGGCCATGGACACGTGCTCGACGATGAACTCGCCAGGGGTCAGCAGGACAGGTTCGCCTCCGGCCGCGGGCAGCGAATAGAGGTGCGCCCAGCCGTCCAACTCGGCGCGGAAGGTCAGGTGGTCGTTCGCGCCCCACATCAGGAACAGGCCGTCCGGCGTCAGCGGGAACGAGCCATTGAGAGTGGCGGGGCTCCTCCATGCGACCCTGGCTGCGCCGTCGTCCGCCGAGCCGACCCAGATCGAGAAGGGGTTGGGCTGTTCGACCAATGGCGTGGAGAGCACGTCGGCCTGGCCGTTTTGGCGGGCGAAGGCGATGTGCTTGCCGTCGGGCGACCAGGCGGGATTGCTGTCGAAGGCGGTGGCGGGTGAAAGCCAGGTGATCGGCTGGTCCGGCCCTGAGAAGACGCCGATGAAGCTGTGGTCTCCGCGTCGGGAGACGAAGGCGAGCTTGGTCCCGTCCGGCGACCAGACGAGCGAGCCGTCCTTGCCGCGGTCGTAGAACAAGCGCGCGGGTGGGGCCTTGCCATCGGCGTCCGCGGCCCAGACCTGGTTGTCCTTGAGGTAGGCGATGCGGCCCTTGGACGAGAGCACCGGTTCCTCGCCGCCCGTGGCAAGTCGGACCGGGGCCCCGCCGCCGTGCGAAGCCCAGAGTTCCAGCTGTGGCTGGTCGACGGCCGAGGCCGGGTTGGGTGGGGCCAGGCCGTCGGCCCAGGGATTGTGCTCGCCGCCGCCACGGGTCCAGACGATCGTCGAGCCGTCCTCGGAGACGTTCAGCCCGGCCAGCTCCTGGCCGTCGTCAGCGGCGGCGTTGGTCAGCTTGCGCGGCTTGAAGTCCGGCCCCTCGGCGACCCAGATGTTGCGCACGCCCTTGCGGGTTTCGATCCAAGCGATCTTGTTTCCGCTGTCGGCCGCGGTCAGCGCGTCGAGGAAGGGATAGCCGAGAAAGGCCTCGAGCTTGGGCGGCGGGGCGGCGCTCGCCACGCCTAGGCTGACGGCCGCCATCGAGATCCCGGCCATCGCGGCCAGCCACACACGCCCACGCATTCGCAAACCCCCGCGCCCTCGCCAAGGCGTCGAGCACAGCACAGAGCCGTGGACGGATAAAGGGTCGGATCAGGCCCCGGTGGCCGCGAGGCGTTCGACCTCGTCGGCGTACTGGCCGCCCTTGCGGAAGCGGTACAGGTAGCTGGGAATGATTCCCTCGACCGGGGTCGGGACGATGCCGAGCTGGGGCAGGCCCGGATAGGCGCCGCTCGGCAGGTTGTCGACCTTCAGCAGCTCGACCTGGTCGGGCGTGATCGGCGGGGCGATCGGGGTCAGGGTCGCAAGATTGGCGACGCTGCCGATGACCCGGGCGACCGGGAAGGGCAGGGGGACCAGGAAGCGGCGGCGGCCGATTTCCTTCAGCAGCAGCTCCATCAGTTCGCGGAAGCTGAACACGCCGGGACCGCCGAGTTCGAGGGTCTGTCCGGCGAGCGCCGGGTCGACCACGGCCTTGCAGATCGCCTGGGCCACGTCGCCCACGAAGACCGGCTGGAACCTGGTATGGCCGCCGCCGATCAACGGCAGGGCCGGCGAGATCAGCGCCATCTCGGCGAACTTGTTGAAGAAGCCGTCGCCCTGGCCGAATACGATGGAGGGCCGAACGATCACGGCCGCAGGAACCAGCTCGCGGACCGCCTGTTCGCCCATGGCCTTGGTGCGCGCGTACTTCGACTCGGAGTCGAAGTCCGCGCCGAGCGCCGACATCTGCACCATTCGGCCGATGCCGAGCTCGCGGGCGGCTGCGGCGATGTTTCGCGAGCCCATGGCGTGGACGGACTGGAACTTCTGGCGACCGGTCTCGTAGCCGATGCCGACCAGATTGATCACCGCCTGGGCGCCGGTCAGGGCGCGGCGCACCGAGGCTTCGTTGCGGACATTGGCCTGGACGACTTCGATTTGCCCGACATCGCCGCGTAGCCGCATGGTGTGGGCCAGGTGCGGCTGGCGGACCGCCACGCGGACCCGCAGGCCCTGCTTGGCGAGGGCGCGCACCACCTGGCTTCCGACGAAACCAGAGCCGCCGAAGACGGTGACCAGATCCTGCATGCGATTGGCGTCTTTAGAGAGTGTGTCCGGAAGTGGCCCGGATAGACGATGCGCGCCCGCGCCGCAATGCGACATGCAAAAGCCGAACGGAGCCGTTGACCGCGAAATCACACTGCCCTAAGGAAGCGCCCTCGCGCGATCCGGCGGATCGGGCCCAGGTGGCGGAATTGGTAGACGCGCTGGCTTCAGGTGCCAGTGGCTTAACGGCCGTGAAGGTTCGAGTCCTTTCCTGGGCACCATTCGCCGGACGCGCGTGAGCTCCTTGCTTTATCAAGCTGCGTCCGGTCGATGGGGCCGGGCCTTTGGCGGGCGCCGTCCGCTCCTCTATAGTGAACGGCCAATCTTGAGCGTCGGAGCTATCGACCTTGGCGAACTTCCTTCATGAAGGCGACTTGCCCGCCGGCCTCTTCGCGGGCGCGACCTCGGTCGCCATCGATTCCGAGACCATGGGCCTGCGGCTGGGGCGCGATCCTCTCTGTGTGGTCCAGATTTCCGCGGGCGACGGCGACGCCCATGTCGTGCGACTGAACCGTCCGGCCTATGACTGCCCCAACCTGAAGGCGCTGCTGGTCGACCCGGCGGTCACCAAGATTTTCCATTTTGGCCGCTTTGATATCGCCATGTTCCATCTCCATTTGGGGGTGATGACGGCGCCGGTCTACTGCACGAAGATCGCCTCCAAGCTCGCGCGGACCTACACCGACCGTCACGGACTGAAGGACGTTTCCAAGGAACTGCTCGGGGTCGACATGTCGAAGGCGCAGCAGAGTTCGGACTGGGGGGCGGCGAACCTGTCGCCCGACCAGCTCGCCTATGCGGCCTCAGACGTCCTGCACCTGCACGCCCTGCGCGCCCGCCTCGACGAGATGCTGGTCCGCGAGGGGCGCGACGACCTGGCCAAGGCCTGTTTCGACTTCCTGCCTCATCGCGCCGCGCTCGACGTCCGCGGCTGGGAAGAGGTCGACATCTTCGCCCATACGTGAGGCGGCCTTGAGCGCGAGCCACATCGCCGAGGCGCGCGGGCCCCGCCGGGAGGCCTTCGACAGCTGGCGCAAGCGCTCGCGGCTGGTGCGGCGGATGCGGATCGTCCTGCCGGTGCTGATCGGCCTGATCGTGGCCTCGATGGTCGGCTTCGTGATCCAGGCCTCGGTCGTGGGCCAAAAGGTCAAGTCGAACGACGCGGACGCCCCGATCCAGCTGATCAACCCACGTTTCGTCGGCCGCGACAAAAAAGGCCGCGCCTTCGTGCTGACGGCCAAGACCGCTACGCGGGACCCCAAGGACTATCAGCGCGTCCTGCTCGACACGCCGATGCTGGTGCTGGACGAGGAGGGAGACCGCCCCGTGCGCGTCTCGGCCAGGTCAGGCGTCTATCGGGAGGAGGCCAAGATCCTGAACCTCGAGGGCGGCGTGAAGCTGAACGGCGGCGACCTGAACTTCACCACCGCGTCGTCGATCTTCAACACCGCCACCGGCGAGCTGGAGGGCAACGGCGAGATCCAGGGCGCGGGAGCGCTTGGCGAAATCATCGCCAAGTCCTATGGCGTGTACGACAAGGGCGAACGCATGGTGTTCAAAGGCGGCGTGCACTCGCGCATCGAGTCGAAGTAGGCTCTCGGCTTCTAGAACCAAGACACGGGCATGAACGGGCTTTCGGACATGAGGCATTGGGCGGTGGCGGCGTTCGCGTGCGGGTTGGCGGTCAGCGGGCCCGCGGCGGCCCAGCTCGCCCAGAATTCGGACGCCCCGGTGGATGTCACCTCCGACGAGCTGGAGGTGGTCAACAGTCAGTGCCTGGCCATCTACAAGGGCGCGGCGGAAGCCCTCCAGGATACGGTGCGCCTGCGCGCCGACGTGCTGAAGATCTACTACAAGCCCGCCACGGGCGGCGGCGGCGCCGGCCCGGGCAGCGGTTCCGGCCGCTCGGGAAGCAGCTCCAACTGCGGCAGCCTGATGGACCACATGGAGGCCATCGGCTCGGTCTACTACGTGACCCAGGATCGTCGGGTGCGAGGTGACAACGCGCTCTACGTGGCCGACGCCGACACCATCACGATCACCGGCGACGTGGTCGCGGTGCAGGGCCAGAACGTGCTGACCGGCTCCAAGCTGGTGATCAACGTCAACACCGGCGACGCCCAGATGCACAGCCCAGGCGGCGGACGCGGCAAGCCGAATCGCGTGCGCACGGTGCTCTACCCGAAACAACAGCAACAGCAGCAGCCGCCGGCGGGCCAGGCCGCCGCGCCGCCGCGCTAGGGGCCGCCTTGAAGCCCGAACGTTTCGATCCATTGCCCGGCCTCGCCGGACAGGGCCTGGTGGTCGACAACATCGGCAAGGCCTTTCGCGGCCGCACCGTGGTCAAGGGCGTGACCCTCCAGCTGCGCCGCGGCGAGGTTCTCGGCCTGCTCGGTCCCAACGGCGCGGGCAAGACCACCTGCTTCTACATGATCACCGGCCTGATCCCGGCCGACTACGGCGCGATCTACCTGGATGGCGAGAACATCACCGCCCAGCCGATGTACCAGCGCGCGCGGATGGGTGTGGGATACCTGCCGCAGGAAACCTCGATCTTCCGCGGCATGACCGTCGAAGAGAACATCATGGCGGTGGTCGAGCTGCGCGAGCAGAACATCGGTCGCGCCCGGACCACGGTCTCCGGCCTGCTGGAAGAGCTGCATATCGACCATCTGCGCAAGGCGCCGGCGGTGTCCCTGTCCGGCGGCGAGCGGCGGCGTGTGGAAATCGCCCGCGCCCTGGCGTCGGAGCCGTCCTTCATGCTGCTGGACGAGCCCTTCGCCGGGATCGACCCGCTGGCCATCGCCGACATCCGCGAGGTGATCGGCTACCTGAAGAACCGCGGCATCGGCATCCTGATCACCGACCACAATGTCCGCGAGACGCTCGACATCATCGACCGCGCCGCGATCATCCATGCGGGCGAGGTGCTGTTCGAGGGCACGCCGGCCCAGATCGTCGAGGACCCCGAGGTCCGCCGCGTCTATCTCGGCGAGCACTTCGGCGGCTGATCCCCGTGTTCGGGCGTTGATCCCTCATGCGCCGCCTGCTCCGAGCCCTTGAAACCCGCGCCCTACTGATCTGGCTGGTGGGCGCCGGCGCGGTCTGGGGGTTCGTGAAGATCGGCGGCGAGGTGATGGAAGGCGAAATGGGCGCCTTCGACCGCCGCATCCTGCTGGCCCTGCGCAATCCAGCCAATCCCTCGGACCCGATCGGTCCCCGCAGCTTCGAAGAGTCGATGCGCGACATGACCGCGCTCGGCGGTGTGACTTTTCTGACCCTGCTGACCGTCACGGCCGCCCTGGTGCTGCTCCTGCACGGCCGCTGGCGCCGCGCCCTGATCTTCGCCGGCACGGTGATCTGCGCCGACATCTCGAGCGAGATCCTCAAGCACGTCTATGACCGGCCGCGGCCCGACCTCGTGCCGCATGGCAGCTACGTCTATTCCCAGAGCTTCCCGAGCGGCCATTCGACCATGGCGGCCGCCACCTATCTGACCCTCGCCACCATCGTCGCCAGCCTGGAGCCGCGGCGGGCGACCAAGGTCCTGGCCTACGTGCTGGCCCTGGCGGTCATGGTTCTCGTGGGGTTCAGCCGAGTCTATCTGGGCGTGCACTGGCCGACCGACGTCCTGGCCGGCTGGTGCCTGGGGACGGGCTGGGCGATGGTGGCCTGGGTCCTGGTCAGCCGGTTCAGCGCGCCGGAGCCCGCACGACGGCCCTGATACGGGGCGGGGGCGGCTTGCCTTCCCTGCGACCGGCGGGCCAAGGTCCCGCCCAAGAATTTTGAGAATTTTCTAGGGAGGGGTTTTGCCGTGGCCGCCACGCCGAAGAACGCCGTCGTCATCCTGCTGGACAGCCTGAACCGGCACATGCTGGGCGCCTATGGCGGGACCGAGTTCGAAACCCCCAATCTCGACGCCTTCGCCAAGACCGCGGTGCGGTTCGACAATCACCACACCGGCTCGCTGCCCTGCATGCCGGCCCGTCACGACATCCTGTGCGGCGCGCTGGACTTCCTGTGGCGGCCTTGGGGCTCGGTGGAGCTGTGGGAAGACGCCATCACCTACGAGCTGCGCAAGGCAGGCGTCGCCACCCAGCTCATCAGCGACCACCCCCACCTGTTCGAGACCGGGGGCGAAAACTATCACTGCGACTTCACCGCCTGGGCCTACGAGCGCGGCCATGAAGGCGACGCCTGGAAGACCCGGCCCGACCCCTCCTGGGCCGGCGCGCCCAAGCAGGAAGGCCGGCCGCACATCCCCTATGACGACAGTCGCGGCTGGTTCCGCGGCGAGGCCGATTTCCCCGGCCCCCGCACCATGGCCGCCGCGGCCAAGTGGATCGAGGACAACGCCGGCTGGCACGACCGCTTCTTCCTGTTCGTCGACGAATTCGATCCGCACGAACCGTTCGATACGCCGGAGCCCTGGGCCTCGAAATACGATCCCGACTGGGAGGGACCCCACCTGATCTGGCCGCCCTATATGCGCGGCGCCATCGCCAAGGGCGTGCTGTCCGAGCGCGACGCGCGGCAGCTTCGCGCCAGCTACGGCGGCAAGCTCAGCATGATCGACCATTGGCTGGGCAAGGTGCTGGCCGCCATCGACGCCAAGGGCCTGACCGACGACACGGTGGTGATGATCTGCACCGACCACGGCCACTATCTCGGCGAAAAGGACATCTGGGGAAAGCCGGGCGTGCCGGTCTACAACACCCTGGGCCACATCCCGCTGCTGATCCGCCATCCCGGGATCGCGCCCGGCTCGTGCGACGCGCTCACCACCAGCGTCGACCTGTTCGCCACGCTCTGCGACCTGTTCGGGGTCCAGGTCCGCCAACGGACCCACGGCAAGTCGCTGCTGCCCCTGATGCGCGGCGAGGTGGCCGGCGTGCGCGACTGGCTGCTGACCGGCGTCTGGGGGCGCGAGGTTCACCTGGTCACGCAGACCCACAAGTACGCCCGTGGCCCCGCCGGGGCGAACGCGCCGCTGTCGATGATGTCGAACCGCTGGTCGACCATGCCGACCCATGTGGTCGACAAGTATGTCGCGCTACCGCTGCCGGACGACCGCGCCTTCCTCGACAAGATGCCGGGCGCCACCGTGCCGGTGATCCACCAGACCTTCGACGCCAACGACCCGATCCCGTTCTGGGCGCGCAGCAAGCCGTCCGGCAACCACCTGTTCGACCGCCGCGAGGACCCGGACGAGGAGCGCAACCTGGCCGGCGAGGCGGTGGAGAAGGACCTGGCCGAGCAACTCCGCGAGGTCCTGAAGTCGCTGGAGGCCCCAGCCAGCCAGTTCGAGCGGCTGGGCCTGGCCTGATGCTGCGCCGGCTCGCCCTCGGGGCCTTGGCGGCCCTGGCCTGCCTCGGCCTCGCCGCCTGCGCGGGCGACATCCCGCAGGCCAAGCTGAAGGCCAAGTACGCGACCGCCGCTTCGCGGTTCACGACCCTGCCGGACGGGGTCGACGTCCACTATCGCGACCAGGGCCGGCGCGACGCCCCGACCACCATCGTCATGGTCCACGGCTTCGCGGCCAATCTCGACGCCTGGGAGCCCTGGGTCGCGCGGCTGGGGTCCGACTATCGGATCATCACCCTGGACCTGCCGGCCCATGGCCTGACCACCGCGCCGAAGGGCTATCAGGTCTCGACCCAGGGTCAGGTCGAAGTCGTCGACCAACTCACCCACGCCCTGCACGCCGACCGCTTCGTCCTGGCCGGCAACTCCATGGGCGGCGGGGTCGCCTGGACCTATGCGCTCGCCCATCCCGACAAGGTCACGGCCCTGGTGCTGGTCGACTCCGTCGGCCTGCCGCCACCGACCACGGCCGGCGGCAAGCCTCGCAAGGGCCAGCCGGCGGTGTTCGTGATCATGCGCAATCCGCTCGGCCGGGCGATCCTGCGCCACATCGATCCGCGGCCCCTGGCCGAGCGCGGCCTGAAGCAGGCCTATATCGATCCGAACCTGGTCACACCCGCCCTGGTCGACCGCTATGTCGAGCTCGCCCGCGCGCCAGGCCATCGCGAGATGCTGCTCGCGGGCCAGGACCGGCCGCGCACGCCGATCACGCCCCAGACCTTCCAGGCGATCCACGCCCCGACCCTGGTCATGCACGGCGAGGCCGACACGGTGATCCCGGCCGAGGCCGGCAAGGCCCTGGCCGCCGCCATCCCCGGCGCGGCGCTCATCCTCTATCCGGGCGTGGGCCACGTGCCGATGGAGCAGATTCCGGACCGGTCGGCCGCCGACCTGCGGGCCTTCCTCGCACGCGTGGACCAGGCGCCGCGGAACTGAGCGGCGCACGGATCGGCGATATTCTGTCGGCCGAACCGTCCGTAGCTGGACAATCCGACCCTCGCGCCCGCTAATGCGCGCCGCACATTTCGCGGGCAAACTTGGCTGGGGTCATTTCATGCGTTCGGTTCTCTTGGCGTCCGTCTTTTCCGTAGTCCTGGCCGCGCCCGCCGTGGGCGCCGTCGCGGAGGGGCCACAGAAGCTGTTCACCGGCCGCGACCTGTTCGGGCTGGAGGTCGCCTCGGACCCGCAGTTCAAGCCGGACGGCTCCGCCATCGCCTATGTGCGGGCCAGCAACGACATCATGACCGACAAGGCGCGGCGAGCGATCTGGCTGGTCGATCCCAACACCGGGGCCCAGACGCCGCTGGTGGCCGAGGAAGGCCCGGCCTTCTCGCCCCGCTGGTCGCCCGACGGCCAGCGCCTGGCCTATGTCGCCGTGGTCGGCGGCGCCCCGCAGCTGATGGTCCGCTGGATGGCCACCGGCCGCTCCGCCCGGGTCGCGACCCTGGAGCAGGCGCCCGCCGACGTCACCTGGTCGCCGGACGGCAAGAGCTTGGCCTTCACGATGCTGACCCCGGACGACGGCGCGCGCCTCGGCCAGGCCCCGGCAAAGCCGGAGGGCGCTCAGTGGGCCGAGCCCCTCAAGGTGGAGAACCGGGTCACCTTCCGCGCCGACGGCGAGGGTGAGCTGAAGCCGGGCTTCAACCACGTCTTCGTCGTTGCTGCTGACGGTGGTTCGCCTCGCCAGCTCACCTTCGGCCGGCATGACGCCGGCGGACCGCTGAGCTTCGCCCCGGACGGCAAGAGCCTGACCTTCTCGGCCAACCTGAAGGACAACTGGGAGCGCGATCCGCAGGAGGCCGAAGTCTACAGCCTCGACATCGCCAGCGGCGCGGTGAAGGCCCTGACCAACCGAATCGGCCCCGATGTCGGCGCGCAGTACTCGCCGGACGGAAAGCAGATCGCCTATGTCGGTTTCGACGACCAGCGCCGCCGAGGTTACGAGAACACGATGCTCTACGTCATGGACCGCGACGGTAAGAACAGCCGCCCCCTGACCACCAGCCTCGACCGCTCCATCAACTCCCCGCGCTGGGCCGCCGACGGCAAGAGCCTCTATGTCGCCTATGACGACCACGGCGTGACCAAGGTGGCCCGCGTGGGCCTGGACGGAAAGCGCGAGATCGTGGCCGATGGCCTGACCGGCGCGGGCCTCGACCGGCCCTATAGCGGCGGCGACTTCTCGGTGGCCCGTTCCGGCGCCGTGGCCTTCACCGCGGGCGATCCGACCCATCCCTCCGACATCGCGGTCTCGGCCAAGGGCAATCTGGCCGGCAAGCGGCTCACCTGGCTCAATGCCGACCTGCTGGGCGCCAAGACCCTGGGCAAGGTCGAGCACCTTGCCGTGACCTCGTCCTTCGACAAGAAGCCCATCGACGCCTGGATCGTCACTCCGCCGAACTTCGACCCGGCCAAGAAATATCCGCTGATCCTGGAGATCCATGGCGGGCCGTTCTCGGCCTATGGCCCGACGTTCTCGACCGACGACCAGCTCTATGCGGCGGCCGGCTATGTGGTGGTCTACGCTAACCCGCGCGGCTCGACCTCCTACGGCGAGGCCTTCGCCAACGAGATCGACCGCAACTATCCGAGCCACGACTACGACGACCTGATGAGCGCGGTCGACGCCGCCATCGCCAAGGGTTTCGTCGACGACCAGCGGCTCTACGTGACCGGCGGTTCCGGCGGCGGGGCTTTGACCGCCTGGATCGTCGGCAAGACCAACCGGTTCGCCGCCGCCGCGACCCAGAAGCCGGTGATCAACTGGGCGAGCGAGGTGCTGACCACCGACGGCTACGCCTTCATGGGCCCCTACTGGTTCGGTAAGATGCCGTGGGAGGACCCGCAGGGCTATTGGGCCCGCTCGCCCCTGTCCCTGGTCGGAAACGTCAAGACCCCCACCCTGGTCGTCGTCGGCGAACGGGACATGCGCACCCCCGACAGCGAGGCCGAACAGTACTACGCCGCTCTGCAAATGCGTGGCGTCCCGACGGCCCTGATCAAGGTGCCCGGCGCGAGCCATGGCGGCTTCACGGCGCGGCCGTCGCAGTCGGCGGCCAAGGCCTCCGCGATCCTCGCCTGGTTCGAGAAGTACAAGGCGCCGCCCGCGAAATCGGCGGACTAGGACCGCCATTAACCAATCGGTGGGGATAGCCCTCTAGCCTGACGCAAGATTCAGGCCAGGAGGGCGCCTTGGCGCTTGGTGCGCGTTTAGAACTTCGGCAGGGCCAGGGGCTGGTGATCACGCCCCAGCTGCAGCAGGCGATCAAGCTGCTGCAGCTCTCCAACCTGGAGTTGGAGGCCTATGTGGAAGGCGAACTGGAGCGGAACCCGCTGCTCCAGCGCGACGAGCGCGACTCCGAGCCCGAAGGCGAGGTCGAGGCCCGAGCCAGCGAGGACTACGCGGCCGACCAGATCCCCGACAGCGGCGCGGCGCCCGACATGGACATCAGCCGCGACGCCGAGGCCTCGCCGGGCGAGCGGGCCACGGGCGACGCGGAGGGGGCGCAGGAGGCGGGCGGCGCCATCGACTGGTCGCGGGCCGGCTCCGGCGGCAGCCAGAGCTTCGAGGACGCCGACGATTTCGAGCAGCGTCTGTCGCACGAAAAGTCACTGCACGAGCATCTTTACGACCAGCTGATGGTGGCTGGCTTCTCCGGCATCGAGCTCGCCGCAGCCAGCGTACTCGTGGATGCCGTGGACGTGGGCGGCTATCTGCGCCTCGATCTCGTCGAGACCGCCGAGCGCCTGGGCTGCGACGAGACCTTGCTGCACGACATCCTGCGCATGCTGCAGCGTTTCGAGCCGGTCGGCGTCTTCGCC
>CAMFIW010000021.1 GCA_945952355.1 uncultured Phenylobacterium sp.
GTCCACCACCTTCTCGTGGCCCAGGCCGGCGAGCGCTACCGCCCTTATCAGCTCGCCGGTCTGCTCGACGCCCGCTCACGCGCGGCGTCCGGCGCCGGCAGCGCCCTGCGTCCCAAGCGCCGCCCAGGTGGCGCGGCCCCCTCAGCCGAGGCCTTCGCCGCCCTCGACGCGAAGCAGCAACAGACCTTTGCGCCCTGGCGGGCGGCCCCGGCCGCCTGGCGCTGTGAGGTCTGTGACCGCAGCAAGATCGAGATCTGCCGCACGTCGAACGCCGGCCGCTGGTCGGCGCAGATCCATGACATCCCGGAGTTCGAGCTCGAGACCGATCCCGTCAATCTGGGTTACCGGCTGGCGGAGCGCGGCCGGCCCATCATCGGCGGACACCGAAGCGTGCTGATCTGCCACGACTGCCGCAACATCGTCGCCGAAGCCAAACGGCGCGCCCCGGGCCTGACCGACGCCAGCCTCACCCTCGAGGATCTTCGCGCGACCATTTTGGCGGTTCAGCCCCACGCCCGACACGACGTCGATTTCGTCAGCGTTCTGGAACGCGGCGCGGCGAACACTGACCGGGTGGCCGCCGTCCAAGACTACTGGCGCCATCGCAGTCAGGCCTCGGGGCTCTTCCACCAGGCGATCCATCTGCACAAGCGCGGCGGCTGGGCGATCGAAGACGTCGAATGGACCCTCGCTGCCGACACCCTGCCCTCGGCCGAGGAGGATCCTGACCGCGCACTCCAACAGATCCGTTGGCTGCTCGACCAGGGCGCGGCGTTTGCCCGTCAGGACCGGCCTGACTTAGCGACCGGCTAGGGCGGCGAACTGCCGTTGCAGGCGCTCTCGCGCCGCATCGATCCGATCGGGGTTGGTCTTGGCCGAAAGCGCCGCGCGGGGTTTGCGGCCAAGGAAATAGGCGATCCGCTCGGCATTGGCGCCGCTCGGGTGCGGCAGTCCGGTCAGGATTCGCGCGGGATCAAGACGACCCGCCTGGGCCAAGTGCTGCAGACCCGCCTCTGCGTGTCCGCCAAGCGGGACCCAGATGGCGCGCGGCAGAGCCGCCGCCGCTTCCGCCAGATGCGTTTCGACCATTTTTCGCAGTAACGAGTGGGACAGAGGCGCGGGCGCGCCTGAATAATTGGCGCCCCCGGCCAGATAGACTGGATAGCGCAACATCGACGTGAAGTGGACGAGCGGGCTCCCGGCCTCGAAAAACGCCGCCGCGCTGGCCCGGCCGAACTTCTGCGGCACGCCGACGAGGTCGAGCATGGCGATCAGCGATGAGCGCATCGATCCGCTGAAGCTCGCCGTGGACTTGGCCGCCGCGAGCGCCCCCTCGAGGTCCCGTCCGGCGTTCAACTGGCCCTGTAGAGCCTCGAGGGCGTTGGCGGCTTGGGTTCGCCCGGGAGTCAATCCGACGAGCACCAGCTCGGCCTTCCGGGCGATGTGGTCGAAGGGCGCGTAGGAGACGAACAGATCGCGCCCGTCCGATAGGGTAAGCTCTGGCGGAGTGACGCCTCGGCGATAGGCCGCCAGATCCAGTCGGCGGGCGGCGTCGATGTAGGATTGCATCAGGAGACTCGAGCGAACGCGAACAACAACCCAAACCCTAGAGCATCGCGGAGCGCCTCGGGCGATCCGCGCCAAGCAAAATGAAGGCTGCAAGGAGCCCGCGCAAAGCGCGCGGCGGGACGCGCCGTCGAGCGGCTGGCGGCGCGGAGCGCCCGTAGGGGCGGACCCGTACGAGCCGCGGCACGCGGCGGGACCGAGCACGCCCGACAGCCGCTCTCCGGTTTAGGCACGGCAAAGAGAAGCCCTCCAACGCTATCGCGTTTTGGACAATTATCTTGAATTTTCCCGATCAATTGGCCATATACGGACAGTGCTACAGACACCCTCCGAAATCCTGCATGAGCTCGCCGGCCGCATCAAAGCGCGCCGGGTCGCCTTGGGCTGGCCTCAGCTCGAAGCCGCCCAGCGCGCTGGCGTCGCCTACCGGACGTGGCGGCGGCTGGAGACCGAGGGACAGGCTTCGCTGGAGGACATGGTGAAGGCCGCCGTCGCCCTGCGCTGCGAGGAAGCGTTAGGCGCTCTCTTTCCCTTGCCCGCGGCCAGCAGCCTCGACGCCCTCCTGGCGCAGCAGGTCGCGCGCGTCCCGACGCGGCGGGTACGGGCGCCCCGCTCACGCTCGGCCAGGCCGCCAAGCCCATGAAACTTGCGCCGGGAACCCCGCTGGCCGCCAGTCTGGCCTTTGACGACGACCAGGCCGCCCTGCCCGTCGGCCGCCTGGCCATGGCCGGCGGCCTGGCGCAACTGGAATGGTCTCCGGAACTCATCGCGGCGCCTGTGCCGGTTTCGGCCCTGCTCTACCCGCCAGAACCCGGCCTGCACCCCGCACGCGGACGCGAGTTCGAGGGCTTGCACGGCTTTCTCGCCGACAGCTTGCCGGAAGGTTGGGGCTACCTCGTCATGCGGCGACGCCTGAGCAAGCTCGGCGTCAGCATCGAGACCTTGAGCCCGCTCGACCGCCTGGCGTTGGTCGGCGACCACGGCCGCGGCGCCCTGACCTATCGGCCGGCGACCGCGCCGCCGCCCGAGGTGGCGAGCCTCGACCTTGACGCCCTTGCAGCAGAGTCCACCGCGATCCTGACCGGTCACGAAGGCGAGCTTGCCGACACCTTGGCAGCCCTGGCCGGCGGCTCGGGCGGCGCGCGGCCCAAGGTCCACGTCGGCTTCGATGCCGAGGGACGGATTTCGATCTCGGAGGGCGAGACCGCCGCCGGTCACGAGGCCTGGATCGTCAAGTTCGCCGCGACCAACGACCCGCCCGACATCGGGCCGATCGAGGCCGCCTATGCCGCCATGGCCCTGACCGCCGGCCTCGACATGGCGCCCCACCGGCTGCTCCCGTCCAAAACCGGCCCCGGCTATTTCGCGACCCGCCGGTTCGACCGGCCGTGTCCCGGCCAGCGACTGCACATGGTCTCGCTGAGCGGCGCCGTCGAAGCGCCCTGGCGCACGCCTGCAAGCTACGACCTCTTCCTGCGCGCCACCGTCGCCATCACCCGGCACGCCGAGGATCTGCAGGCCGCGTTCCGGCGCATGGTCTTCAACGTGCTGGCGAGCAACCGGGACGACCATACCCGGCAGCACAGTTACCTGATGGATGCGCAAGGCCAATGGCGGCTCGCGCCGGCCTATGACCTGACCTATTCGGCAGGCCCTGGCGGCGAGCACTACCTCGACGTCGAGGGCGAAGGCCGCAACCCTACCCGTGCGCAGGTTCATGCCCTAGGTCGTCGCCACAGCCTCTCCGACCGCCTCATCGACGCCGTCATCGAAGAGGTTCGCGCCGCCGTGGCCGATTGGCCGCGCTTTGCCGAAGACGCAGGCGTGACCCGGGCCTCTCGCGCTGAAATCCTAGCCGCCCACCAAGCGGTCGAGGCGGCCTTCTCGACCTGAACTCTAGGCGGCCTGGACGACGTAGCCGCCCTCACCCCACCCTGTCACCCGCATCAGCTCCGACACCCGGCGGCCGCCGGGCGTGCGCGCAATGTGGATCACAAGGTCGATCGCCTGACCAATAGCCCGGTGCGGAATCCGCTGCGTCACCTCGCCGATCAGGTCTTCCAGGCGGCTGAGGCCTTCCGCCGCGCTGTTGGCGTGCAAAGTCGCCAACCCGCCCGGGTGGCCGGTATTCCACGCCTTCAAAAGATCCAGCGCCGAGCCGTCGCGCACCTCGCCGATGACGATGCGGTCGGGCCGAAGCCGCAGCGTGTCGCGCACCAGGTCGGTCATGGTCACCGCCGGTTCCGTGCGCTTGGTCAGCATCTGAATCTGGTCGGCGGCCGAGCACTGCAGCTCGGCGGTGTCTTCGATCAGGACCACTCGGTCGCCCGCAAAGGCCGGCTCGGCCAGGATGGCGTTGGCCAAGGTCGTCTTGCCCGACCCGGTGCCGCCCACGATGAGCAGGTTTTGGCGCGCCTCGGCCGCGGCCCGGATCGTCTCGGCCTGGCTCGCGCTCATCATGCCGCCCTCGACATAGTCGGTGAGGGTGAACACCACCTCGGGCCGCTTGCGGATCGCGAAAGCCGGCCGCGCCACGACCGGCATGAAGGCGCCCTGGAAACGCTCGCCGGTCTCCGGCAGGGTCGCGCTGACCCGCGGCCGGTCGCGGGTCACCACCTCCCCCGCGTGATCGGCCAGGAGGCGCAAGATCCGGTCGGCGTCAGCCGCCGCCAGTAGCTCTCCTGTCCACGAGCGCCCCTCCCCGATCCGGTCGATCCAGATCTTGCCGTCGGGATTGACCATCACCTCGACCACCATGCGGTCGGCGAGGGCGGCGGCGATCACCGGTCCCATGGCCTGGCGCAACGCGGCGACCTTGCGGTCGAGAACAACAGGATGGCGTTCGGTCATGGGGCGCTCGCGGAACAAGGAAGGGTCATAGGCTGCCGTCGTCGTCATCGGCTCTCAGCGCCGCCACAGGGGCCAAGGTGAGGTAGTCGGACGCCAACACCGCCTCTGGGACGTCAGCGGCCTCTGGAGGGCCCTCAGCGCCGCTGTAGCGCGGCTTGGGGACCCGGACGCCGGCAAAGGCTTCTGGCGGGGCGCAGACGGCCCTAACGCCACGCCAGTCGATGCTGGCGGGTCCGGGCAAATCGGCCGCGCCCGGCCGCTGCTCATAGGCCGCCGGCACACCGTGGAAATAGGCCCCGGTGCGCGCCTTGAAGAACGGCTCTTCGTAGTAGCGGATCTTGTCGGCCAGGATCGGCTTGGTGTTGTTCACGAACAGGAACTGCTTGCGGTCATCCAGGCCGCGCACGTCCTCCTCCGACAGGATGTAGCGCTGCTGCTCTGACTGCGACGTCGACCGATGCGCCCGCCCGAACAGGCTGCGCGGGTCGCTGTAACTCTCCCGCATCTCCAGCGCCTTGCCGGCGCGGCGCGTGACCTTTTCGATGCTGGTGGGCTCGGACGTCGCGAAGGTCGCGGTGATGTGCATGTTGTCGAATAACGGCGTTTTGTCACCGTACTTGGAAAACACGTCGTTGAAGCTCTGGCAGACCAGGTGGGCGGTGATCCCGTAGCCGGCCATCTCCCCCATGGCGTTCTCCAGGAACGGCAGACTGCCGAGCTTGGGAAACTCGTCGAGCAACAGCAGCAGTCGATGGCGCTTACGGCGCCGCCGGCTGTCATAGTGCTCATGCTCCATCAGGCTGTTCACGCTCTGGCGGATGAACACCCGCACCAGGAAGGCCAGGCGGTCGGCGTGGGCCTGCGGTGTGATCAGGTAGAAGGTCACCGGCGCCTCGGCGCACACCAGGTCGCCGATCGAGAAATCCGACCAGCTGGTGGCGTATTCGACCAGAGGATCGGCCCATAGCGACAGCGAGGCCCGGCAGGTCGCCAGCACATTGGATTTGACCCGCTCGTCCATGCCGGCGAGCGCTGTGGCCCCCAGACGCACCTCGGGATGGGTTTCGGGGATGGGCGCCCCGTCCGCGTCGCGCGCCAGGCCATCGTCCGCGTGATAGTCGGGCTGATGGCGATGCTGGGTGTGCAGCATGGCGTGTAGCGTCGGCTCGATGTCGATCAACAGCCGCCGGACCTGCGCGAGGTTCTTGCGCTCGTCAGGCTCGCTGTAGAGAACATGCAGGATCACCGCCGTGAAGAAGTCGGTGGCGCTCTGGTCCCAGAAGTTCAGGTCGCCGGCCTTGCGCCCGAGCGGATCGACCAGGATGCCGACCACATTCTGGATGTCGGCGATTTCCATCGGACCCTTGCGGACCTCGAACAGCGGATTCCAGCGCACCGTGTTGGGATCGGTCGGGGCGAAGTAGAAGACGTGGCTGAACGTCTTCCGATGATCGGCCGTGATGTGCCAAAGCTCGCCCTTGCGGTCGTAGACGAAGGCGCTCTCCGGCCAGGCCACCAGAGTCGGCACCACATGGCCCGCGCCCTTACCGCTGCGCGACGCGCCGACGATGATCGCGTGCTCCGGACCGCCGTAGGTCAGATAGCGGCCCTTGAACCGGCCCAACACCCGGCCCCGGATCTGACCGCCTTGGCCGAACAGTTTGGCGCGCGCGACGTCCGCCAAGTCCGCCCAGGCGTCACGGCCAAACGCCTTGGGCGCGCGCCCCGAGCCGCGGGTCGCGAGCGCCGTGAAAAGGATCGGCGCCATCGCCACCGCGAGCCCCGCCAGCCCGGCGCCATCGAACAGCCGCGGGTAGCGCGGCTGCAACGCCAGATACCATTCGGCGAAGGCCCAAGGCCGATAGAGCCGGACCGGGCCGAGGTCCGCCCAGCCCGCCCCCAAGGCGGCCGCGTAGTGCAGACCGTGCGCCGCCTGTTGGGTGGCCCAACCGAGGCCGAGCAGGATCGCCAAGACCGCGATCGGCAAGACGAGGAGGAGACGCTGGGAGGTCGTCATTGGGCCCTCATCGACCTGGAAGGATGCCGCGGCCGATGGTCTGGCCCATGGAGCGATTGACGCGCTCGACGGCCAGCGCCCGAGCCTGCGCCGGATAGCGCATCAGGGCGGCCCGGGCGGGCCCGCCGACCTCGCGGATGAACCGGGTTTCGTCGGGCAAACGGGACGGAACCTGCAGCTCCTTCTGTCCGAGCGCCTGGGCGACCCGCAGGTCATTGTAGGCCCGCGTGGCGCCCTCGATCCGCTTGTCGATCCGCTTGATCTTGCGCTCGAGCGTGCGCCGCTCGCGCGCCACATCGGCCGCCCGCTCCAGCTGCGGTCCGCGTCGCCCCGCGACATAGGCCTGACCGGCCGGCGAGGCGATCCAGGCGGCTCGCACCTGCACATCGATCTGCGCCCGCCGCGCCGCCGCACGCGCCCGGGCGATGGCGTTAAGCTCCGCGTGCTTGGCCCAGATCATCCGCGCCGGATTGCGGATCCACTGGACGAGGGCGAGCCGCCTCTGGCGCACGCTAACCACCCGCTGCTCGACCTGACGTAGCCGAAGTTTGGTCGCCGCCAGCGCCGCGCGGGCGGGCTGTAAGAGCTCGCGCTCCACCGCCCGCACGCTGTCGATTTTCGGTAAGACAAGCGCCGACCTTTCGGCCGCCCAACGATCCCGCTCCGCGATCATCCGGGCGCGCATCTGCTCGGCCTCCGTCGTCAGTTTCGCCACCGGCACGGCGATCACCGGCGCCTCGCGCACCAGCCGATCCGCCGTCGCCTGAAAGTCCGTCCGCAGCTCTTTTCGTTTGGCGTTGTGGGCGTTGGTGTCGCGGTTCTGCTGTCCACGCTCCGAGGCGATGTCCTTGCGCTCCAGAGCGCTCGCCGTCGGCCCCAAATGCACCCCGGGCTCCCGGTCCGAACCCTGCTCGGCCAGGGATAAATGCGAGACTTGCGGCGCGTCCGGACCAAGATGCCGACGCAGATGTTCGTTCTGGATCTCCGCCCACGCCGACCGCCATTCGCGGACCGCCTTCGGGCTCCACCACTCGGCCGGCTTTTTGCCGAATCCGGCCGGCGTCACCGACCGGGTCGTCACCAGGATATGGGCGTGGAAATTGCGCTCGTCGCCGGCCTGACCAGGCCGATGCATCGCCACGTCGGCGACCATCCCGCGCGCCACCAGCTGCTCGGCGACGAACGCCTCCACCAAGGCCCGCCGCTGGCCGAAATCCAGCTCGTGCGGCAGCGAGACCAACAGCTCCCTCGCGGGCACGGCGTCCTTGCGATTCTCGGCCGCCTCGGCCGCGTTCCATAGCGTCTGACGATCTCCGAAAGCGGCCGGGGCGTCGGTCGGCGCCATGATGGCCGCGAACTCGATGTCGCCCTTGGCCCCGAAGTCGAACTCCATCGCCAGACGCTCGTCGATCAGGCGATCGCCCGAGCGATAGGCGGCCGCCGCGACGGCGGACCGGCCGGCCGATCTTTGGATGGTCTGCACTTCTAGTCGGTACTGCGCCATGCGCCCTCCTCCAGCCTAGTCGCTACGGCCCCTGCCGGGATCGCTAAGGGCAACGCCCTTGGCTCAAGGTTTCCTTCGGATCGTGGAGACGAAGGGCCTTGAGGGTGTTGGGCGAGGCCTGACCGCAGGGTTGGTGGGCGCAGCACATCCAACCCGTAACTGCGCCCTTGTGACGAATTACGATGAACCCCGGCATAGACCGATTTGCGCTTTGCTGGCAGAATTACGCCGTTTCGTGCTTTTTCTTCAATGAAAGGCCGCGTCATGGCCAAGGTCGACAAGCGCCGTAGGAACACCCGCCCCTCCAAGTACAAACCCCGCTCGCCCGCCCAGCTCGCCCGCAAACGCGAGCTCTGGGCGGCCCGTTCAAGCGACCGCGAACGGGCGAAAAGGACCGACGAAGAAGCCGCCCTCATCGATCGTTTGGCGGAACTGGAGACCGCGCTTCGAGAGGCCGGCCAGGACGGAATCCACAAGCAGCGGCACGTCACCCCGCTCGAAGATATCGAGGACGACGCCAAGCGCTTCCACGTCCTGAAGGCCCGCGTGGAGCGGCTCGAGGCCCTATGGTCGATCAACAAGCGCAGGCGCGAAACGCGCGGCAAAATCATCATCGGCGGCGCCCTGCTGGCGGAAGCCGGCGACGCCCACTTTGCCGGAGACGACGAGCTGCTGGCCCGCCTGGTCGACATCCTTGATCGGCGCGTCGAGCGCGTCCGCGACCGCCTGACGGTGCGCGAACTCCTAGGCAATGTGCCCCTGCCCTTGCGCCCGGGCGGCGACCTGGATGAGGACGCTGAAAGCGCCCTTCAAGCTGCCGGCGACCGCCTCCCCGATTTCGATCTGATGGCCGAGACAGCCCTCGCGCACGAAGGCGCTGACCCCCTGACGCCGAGCGAACTCGACCCCGACTACGCGGACCTCGATCAGGCCTGGCGCGCCGCCTGATCATCGCTCGGCGCCGACGGCAAGGCCGGGTCCCACCACGAAGATCGAGCGGCCCGGGTCGGTGACCTTGGTGGCCTGCAACGAGCCCTGCCCGGCTTCACGCGCCGCCGCACCGGCCGCCGGGTCTCTCGCTGCGTCCGCCCGGTTGTCGCCGACGAAAATGGCGCCGCCAGCCGCCCGCCAAGCGGCGGCGGACGACGATCCACGAGGGGTGGAGGTTGCGGCCGTCGTGCGAGATCCCCTCGCCCCAGCGGACCGCGCTTCGACATAGAAACTGTGTGCGCCAATCACCGCCGAGGGACCCGTGCCCCCGAAGTTCACCAAGCCCTCGGACACCTCGCCCCGACGGGCGCGGTCCGCAACGATCTGCGGGTTCTGGAAGAAGCGCGCGCCGTTCGTCAGATCCGGCAACCGGCCTTCCAGTGCGAGGTTGAGGATAGTCTCGATCCGGGCGCGTTGCGCGACCGTGGAGGCCGGCAGGCGACGCCAGTCACCGCCGGCTCGCATCACCGGCTCGAACTGGCCTCGGGCGTTGACCACGGCCTCGACCGTGGCGCCCCAGCGCCCGTCCTGGACCCGATTGAGGATCGTGTAGACGACGGCGGCCAGGCCGCTGTCGCCCTGATTGCCGGCCTCGGCGAAGGCGACCCGGGTGATCGCTTCGCGCGCGTCCGGGCCGGCCACGAGGGGAGCCAGATCGCTCCGCGTCCACGGCGGCGCCATCGCCGCCGAGGCGGGCGCGGGAAGCGGGCAATTGACGCCTGCGGGCAAGGGTTGGGCGCTCTGTCCGCGCGCCAGCAGCAGGCACAATCCCGCCAGGGCTGCCGGGTCCACTAACGGTCTCCTAGGGAGGGAAACGACAGGGTCACCGGCCGGAACACACCGACGATGTCGGCGCGGCTCACCGGGCCGAAGTAGCGACTGTCGAAGCTGTTGGGAATGCGGTCGGAGAAGACGAACACCTCGCCGTCCCGTAGACGGCGACAGCCGGCCCAAAGCGGCAACACAGCGCCACGGCGATCCTGCTTCAGGATGGGGGCTCGCACCTGCCCATTGATCACCAGCCGGCCGTCTTCCGTGCAGACGTGGTCGCCGGACACGGCGGCGACGGACTTCAGAATCGGGACCCGGCGCAGGTAGTTCATGTGCCCGTCGGCGTAGGGAAAAGCGGCCGCCGGCGCGGGAAAGGCGACCAGCGCGCCGACCCTCGCCGGCTCGTCCTGCCGCGCATAAAGACCCTCCGGCTCACTGGCGGTTCGGTTCCACAGGAGCAGCGGACGGTCGCCCCCAGCCGTGGCTATCGACAACGCGCTGATGAGCGCGGCCCCGCCGCCCAGGACGCAGGCCAAGGGCGTCCAGCGCGGGGCAATGGGGGACAGAAACATTGGGTGGGACCGGCGCAGCCAAAACGAGCCGAAGGCTCGGCAGGGCTTGCGGCCACGATGTGACTCATGCCCGGCGATTGTGGGCTTAAGGCCCGGCTACCCGGTCACTGATACCCCGACGAACGGGGCGAGTTGCCCATGGGCAACTTGTCGGTAACTCTCGCTAGAAGGCGAGGACCGCGAGGGTGGAAGGCATGAAGTTGCCCATGGGCAACTAGGCCTTCGGACGGACCCGATCGAGCTCGCGGGCGAAGGCGGCCTGGAAGTCCGCGTTGCTCGCTTCGGCGTCCAGCGACAGTTCGAGCACGACCCGTTTGGCCCCCTTGCGCGCCAGGGTGAACAGGGTCGCGCCGGCCTCGTTTGTCACGTTCATGACGCCCTTGGCGGTCGGCTTTTTGGCCGACGCCGGCGCTGCGGACGCCTTGACGAGCAGGGTCACGACCTTGGCGGGGTCAAGTAGCCCCTTCCCGCTCGCCACAGCGGCCGCCTGCACGCCGGCCAGACGCTTGGCTTCCGCCATCACCTTGGGACGCGAAGCGTCGTCAGCCAGCAGGGGTTTCAGCGTCCGGGCATGGCGCTCCTTCAGCTGGCGCGGATCACCGAAAGCTTCGACGACATCGGTCGGCAGCTTGCCGAGGTCCAGGAAGCGCGAAAGCCACGCCTTGGGCACTTCCAGCCGTTCGGCCATGCGCTGCGCGACACCGCCATAGAAGGTCTCGACCGCATGGCGGTAGTCGAGCGCGCGCTCGTAGTCGCTGATGTCCTGGCGGGCGCGGTTCTCGACGTCGGCCAGTCGGAAGGCCTGCTCGTCGGTGAGCTCACGCTCCTCGATCAGGTAGCGGATCTCGCGATGCTCGACATTGCGCAGGTAGCTGACCGACCAATGCCGGCGCGCGCCACTGATGACTTCGTAGTCGAAGGCCGGGTCGTCCTCGACCCGCCGCACGATCGCGGGAAACTCCTGCTCGCCCTGGGAGCGCAAGCTCTCCAGCAGATCGGCGCAGGAGGCCTCGTTGAGCAAATCGTAGCGGCGATTATGACGGCTCCACATCCGGCAACGGGCCGGATCGACGAGCTTGAGGGTCTTTTCCTTGACGTCTCCGGACGTCACCCGCGCCAGGCCGGTCAGGCGGGTGCTCAGACGCTCCGTCGCGGGCGCGCCACGTTCAACGGTTGGGGTTTCAGTGACCGGGGCCACCAAGCCCGCGAGGATCGAGCGGTTCTTGCCTGTTGTGGATGCCATGACCGCCCTCCCCTACCCTAGTCCAAGCCGACGAAGCTCAGGCCGATGGCTCGGCCAGGCTCTGCGAATAAGCAGTTCGATCTCGCCGTTCAGGCGATCCAGATTGTTGCGGCAGCGCTCATAGGTCTTGGTCGTCGGACCGCTGAGCTCATAGACGGTGCGCAGCTGGACGTTGGCGTTGTCGATCTCGGCGGAATCGAGCAGCGAGGCCGACAGCATGTCGGCGCCGAACACCGCCTCCATCATGTCCCGGATCTGCGTGTGAGCGCTCTTGCCCTCATCGACCTTGGTCGCGACGACGCGCAGGAAATGGTAGCCGCGGGCGCCCAGGTGGTTCTGCATCACCTCGAGCGTCTCGACGATCATCCGCAGGAAGTGCGCCGTCGAGGCGAAGTCGACGGTCGAGGGCGGCGTCGGGATCAGCAGCGCATTGGCGGCACGCAGCACGGCCAGCGATAGCATGCCCAGCGCCGGCGGCGGATCGAGTAGGACCACGTCGTAGTCCCCGGCCATACTTTCCACGCCGCGACGCAGACGGTCGAGCGCGTCCGGATTGCCGCGAAGCCGTGCCGCGGCCTCGTATTCAGCCTGGTAGAGCCCCAGGTTCGCAGGCACCAGATCGATGCCCGGCCATGCGGTAGACCGCAGGGCATACTTCAAGTCCGGTTCGCCGCCGTGGCGGAAGAAGGGGAGGAGGGTCTCCTCATCGTCGATGTCGATGTCGGGGTTGAAGCCGAAGATCGTCGTGGTGCTCGCCTGGCTGTCGCAGTCGATCACCGCCACCCGGTAGCCCTTCAACGCCAGGAACTGGGCGACGTGGCAGGTCAGCGTGCTCTTGCCGACGCCGCCCTTGAAGTTCTGCACCGCCAGGACGATGGGCGGATCGTCAGGCCCACGCCGGGGGCGCGTGCCGAAGACGTCACGCATGTGATTGACTTCGGACAGGCTGTAGCCTTCCCGGCGGCCGGTCGCGCTCAAGCGCGGGGCTGGGAGACGTCCATCGGCTTCGGCCTGCCGAATGGCTTCAGAGGTTCGCCCGACCATCTCGGCCGCCTTCGTGACCGTAAACCGCAGATCGACGATCTTCTGCTCACCCGGCGCAAACACCGTGGCGCGAAGGCGGGTGATGACGTCATGCGCCCGGTCGCTCAGCGCCGACATGGCAGCAAGCAGGACGGGGCCGGAAGCGGTGCTTTCAGCTAGGGCTTGCTTCGCCATGGTCCGCCTCCTTTGCAAATATCCGACATCATGTCCGGAATTTGCCAAGTTTTCGGTCGGATACAATGAAGAAAGGGTTAACAGCGCGCCGAGCCTGAACCCTCTTGGTTCAAGGCGACGGCAAGCCAGCCTGTCCGCCGCACCCCGTTAGAAGATATCTTAGGGATAAGGTTAGACAGAGTTAGGCGCCGCGCGAGGGTCGGAAAAGCCAGTCCTCACAAGGGGTTTTGAAATCGGTCGGTCACCGAAACCCCGAGAGCTGGGTCACCGATCCCCCGGCAAGGCGGTCATCGATCCCCCGTGGAAAAGGTCATCGATCCCCCGACGGAGGAACCCTGCGCTTCTCAAACATCGCGTCGACCTGCAAGGCCCGGGCGTCCTCGCGTTCACGACGGGCCGATTCGGCGGCGAGTCGCTCAAGATCGGCTTTGATGGCCGCGCGCTCGGCGGCGTCCCGTCGCACGAAATGGATGGCCTGGGAATTGTCGGCCGTGTTGACGAAGCTGAGGTCGTATTCCGGCAGATCATTGGCGGCGACGATCCGCTTGAGCAGGTAGTTGAACTGCTTGAGCGGGCTCTCGCTACCGGTCTTGTCGTGCAGCACGCTCACCCGACAGGTCCACCCGCCGGGTTGGTCGCCGGCGTGCTTGCGGGCGATGCGATAGATGGCCCGCTCGACCCCGCCGGCCAGGGCGAAATAGTCCGGATGCAGGGTCAGCAAGGAGCGATCCTTGATCACCCCTTCATAGACCCAGTTGGACAGGGTCAGGCTGAGCCCCTTGGGCGCGCCGGTCACCGGATCTGATTCCAGCACCCACTCGTCGAGCCAGCCGAACTGCGCCTTGGTGTTGCGCTTCGAGCCGCGGATCGAGGTCTGTATCGTGGTCGCTTCGAGACGCTGCAGCGCCGCCTGGAGCTCCTTGTAGCCCTTGCCCCCGGTGTCGCGCTTGATCGCTTTCAACAGGTCGTAGCTGGTGGTGTGCAGGGTGCGCGGCAGGTCGTTGACGCCCTGCTCGCGCATCTGGTTGATCCGCGAGGTCGCCCAGATGAGGATGTCCGCGTCCCAGATGGTGGCGATGCCGAAAGACGGATTGGCGCTGACATGCACCCAGACCTCGCCATCGGGGCTGGTGTATTCGATGGGCTTCAGGCGCTTGCGTTTGCTCAACGAAAAGAACGGGCGCTCCATCACCTCCCGCTGGTCTTTCAGCGGCAGGCTGCTCATCCGAGGGATGAAGAGATCGAACTCCTGTTGTCGAATCGCGCGCTTGGACATCTTGGGCGCCACCATGCTCATTTGTGAGAGGGAAGGGTAGGGGAGGGCGCGCCAGGGCGGCCTCGGATCGAAAAGTTGCCCATGGGCAACTTCACCCGAATCCACCCCAAATCGCCCTGCCTTTACGGCCTTTGCGGGCCCGCCCGGCGACCGGATGGGCCCTGCCCGAAGGCTAGTCCTCGTCGGCCGCCTCCTGCCGATCAAGGGACTTCAGCTCGTGCTGCGGCGTGGCGACCACCACCTTGGAGAAGAACCGCTCCTGGCCGCTTTGGTCGGTGTAGCGG
>CAMFIW010000022.1 GCA_945952355.1 uncultured Phenylobacterium sp.
CCCACGGGTTGGGGGGGAGAGGGCCTCCCGGACGGAAACGGCCTAGGGAGGTGTGCGGATGAACCCTAGGCCGCCTTCAGGACGTCGCCGCCGACCGCGCGGTTGCACGGGCAGAGCTCGTCCGTCTGCAGGGCGTCGAGCACCCGAAGCGTATCGGCCGGGGCGCGGCCGACGCTCAGGTTGATGACGTAGACGTGCTGGATGACGTTGTCCGGGTCGACCACGAAGGTGGCGCGCTGGGCGACGCCCTCGTCCTCGTTCAGCACGCCGAGAGCGCGGGCGAACTTCCCGGAGTTGTCGGCGAAGTTCCAGATGGCGAGGTTGGCCAGGTCCGGATGTTCGCGACGCCAGCCGAGCTTGGCGTGCTCGTTGTCGGTGGAGCCGCCGAGCACCACGGTGTCGCGTTCCTCGAACTGCGGGTTCAGGCGGGCGAACTCCGCGATCTCGGTCGGGCAGACGAAGGTGAAGTCCTTCGGATAGAAGAAAATGACCTTCCACTTGCCCGGAAAGCTGACGCTGGTGACCGTCTCGAAGGCGCTTTCGCCATTCTCTTCGTGACGCATGAAGCGGGGCTTCACGCCCACGACCTTGAATTCCGGCAGCTTTTCGCCAACGCCCAACATCAACTCTGACTCCGATTTGCGAGAGATAGACAAGCCCCGGGGAGGGGGCGTGGCCAGGAGATAGGGGTATGATGATGAAAGAGCCAATCGATAGTTTTTGATTTTCAGATCGATCTTATCTATCTAACGGCCATGCTTCCGACCATTCGCCAACTGCAGTACCTCAAGCTCCTGGCCGAGCACGGCGCCTTCGGAAAGGCCGCCGAGGCCGCCCACGTCACCCAGCCCACCCTCTCGGCCGGCATCCAGGAGCTGGAGAAGATCCTCGGCGCTCCGGTCGTCGACCGCGCCCGCTCCGGAGTGATCCTGACCACGGTGGGCGAGGCGGCGCTCGCACGGGCGCACGTGATCCTCAACGAGGCGGACGAGCTGGTGCAGGCGGCGCGTTTCGCCGGCCAGCCGCTGACCGGTCGCTTCCGCCTGGGCGTGATCCCGACGGTCGCCCCCTTCCTGCTGCCCAAGGCGCTGCCGCTGTTGCGCGCGCGGTTCCCGAAGCTGCGACTGTTCCTGCGTGAGGACCTGACCCAGCGCCTGATCGCCGGGTTGAAGGCCGGCCACCTGGACGCCGCCCTGATCGCCCTGCCGTTCGACATGGCGGGCCTGTCCTACGCCCACGTCTCGGACGACGAGCTGATGGCGGCGCTGCCATCCGACCACCCCCTGGCGGCCGAGCTGGAGACCCCGGCGGCGGCCCTGGAGGGCGAGGACCTGATCTTGCTGGAGGACGGCCACTGCCTGCGCGACCACGCGCTCGCCGCCTGCCGGCTGCGGGCGCCCAAGGCCAATGACGGCGAGGAGTTGTTCGCGGCCACATCGCTGCCCACCCTGGTGCAGATGGTCGGTTCGGGCCTGGGCGTGACCCTGCTGCCGGCCATGGCGGTCGAGGCGGGCCTGACCGACGGCGCCTCGGTGGCCGTACGGCCGCTGAAGGCGGAGCATCCGAACCGCGAGATCGTGGTCGCCTGGCGCGCCGGCTCCAGTCGCGCCGCCGAGGGGCGGCTGCTGGCGGAGACGCTCAGGGATGCCTAGGGCGCTGGCCTAGTTCAGCTTGAGCCGCACGCGTTCGCGGTGGGCGCGGGCGGCGAGCGCCGCGCCGCCGTCGAGGGCAGAGGCGCGGGCCAGGGCTTCCTGGGCGCCGATGAGCGCGCCCTGGCCCTCGCGGGCGGCGGCGACGTCCAGCCAGGGCCGGTGGTCGGCGGGGTCGATCAGGGCCCGGCGGAGGGCGGCCCGCTCGGCCTGGGCGTAGTCGCCGGACTGGGCGGCGCGGGCGAAGATGTTGTTCTGCAGCCGGATCAGCACGGCGCGGTCGGGCGCGGGCTCCATCAGCCGGTCCAGCCGGTCGGCGACATTGGGAGTCAGGCCCGCGTGAAGGGCGCGCCGCGTCAGCTCCGAGGGCAGGACCACGCGGCCCTCGCTGAACGGGTCCAGCGCCAGCGGCCCCTCCTGGGTCTCGATGCGCAGCAGGAAGTGGCCGGGGAAGTCGACGCCCTTGACGATCAGGCCGCAGCGATGGGCGACGTGCAGGTAGTAGACGCCGAGCGCCACCGGCAGGCCCTTGCGCCGCTGGGCCACCGCCAGGATGTCGGCATTGTCGGGATGCTCGTAGGTGAAGAGGTCGCCGCCGAGGCCGAGATCGCCGGCCATGGCCTCGGCCAAGGCCTCCTCGGGGCTCTCGTGCGCCAGGCGCTTGGACAGGCGGTCGACGCCGCTCTGGGCCAGTTCGCGGGCCTCGGCCGGGTCGCGGGTCGGGTCCTCGTGCAGGGCGCAGGCGATCGCCGCCTCCAGCAATGGGAAATCGGCGTCCCCGGCTTGTCCGGCCTGCGAAAGATAGGTCTCGGCGTCCGCGCGCGTCATGCGCCCCTCCAGGCGTCGGGACTATGAATCGGAAGCCGCCCGGGCGCCAAGGCGATCAGATCGAGGCGGACCGCGACGTTTCGCAGCGCCGGCCGGCGCGCGGCCAGGTTGCGCCCGGCCCGCCGCAGGCGCTCGCGCTGGTCGTGGCTCACCGCTTCCAGGGCCGCGTCGAGGGTGGTGCGCGACTTCACCTCGACGACGGCCAGCACCTGGCCCTTGCGCGCCAGGAGGTCGATCTCGGCCTGGGGCGTCTTCAGCCGGAAGCCGAGGATGCGGTAGCCCTTCAGCATCAGCCAGGCGGCGGCCCAGACCTCGGCGCGCCGGCCGGACAGGCGCGCCGCCGCGCCACGGGCGCTGCGGACCTGGCTCACGAGGCGGCGTCCTTAAGCTCCATCGCCCGCCGATAGAGGTCGCGGCGGGGCAGGCCCAACGCCTTGGCCACTTCGGAGGCTGCCTCTGCGGGGCGCAGGCGGGTGAGCGCGTCCTTCAGCGCGCGGTCGGCGTCGTCGGCGCTGGCGGCCTCCTCGCGGCCGGGGCCGACCAGGATCACGAACTCACCCTTCGGCTCGACGTAGCGCGGATCGGCGGCCAGTACGTCCAGCGGCCCACGGGTCACGGTCTCGTAGAGCTTGGTCAGCTCGCGGGCCACGGCGGCCTCGCGCGGGCCGAGAACGGCGGCCATGTCGTCCAGGCTGGCCGCCACCCGGCTGCCGCCCTCGAAGAAGACCAGGGTCGCGCGCACCCCCGCCAGCTCCTCGAGGAACACGCGCCGCGCGGCCGACTTGGGCGGCGGGAAGCCGGCGAACAGGAAGCGGTCGGTGGGCAGGCCCGCCACCGCCAGGCCGGCCAGCAGGGCCGAGGCGCCGGGGATCGGCCAGACCGACGAGCCCTGGGCGATCGCCTCGCGGGCCAGGCGGTAACCGGGGTCCGAGACCAGCGGCGTGCCGGCGTCGGAGACAAGGGCGACGCGGGCCCCCTCGGCCAGGGCGGCCAGGGCCTTGGGCGCCGCGCGCTCGGCGGCGTGCTCGTCATAGCGCTCGAGCTTCTTGGAGAGGCCGTAGGCGGAGAGCAGCTTGGCCGCGACCCGGGTGTCCTCGGCCAGCACCAGGTCGGCGGCGGCCAGCACGTCCAGGGCCCGCAGGGTGATGTCGCGCAGGTTCCCAATCGGCGTCGCCACCAGATAGAGCCCGGGCGCGAGGGGGGCGTCGGAAAGGGTCGGCGGCGGGGGGTGACGCGACATGGGGCGAAGGCTTCGCCGGTTCGCGCCGCGATGGCAAGCGCGGCCTCAGGCGGTGGCGAGGCGTCCGGTCAGCCAGTTCAGCACCATCCGGCCCCGAGGCGTGGCGCGCAGGCGGATTGCGTCCGGAACGATCAGGCCCTGGGCGGCCAGGTCGGCGACCTCGGGATGAGCCTGCGACAGCCCGAGCGCGGCGAGCTCTGCGAAGGCGACGCCCTCTTCGATGCGCAGCCCGGCCAGCAGGCGTTCCTCGGCGGCCTCGACGCTCGACAGGGTCTCGTCGCTGGCGAAGCCCGTCCCGCGCGCGGCCACGGCCGCGATGTAGTCGGCGGGGCGCGCGGCCGCCCGGGTGGCGTGGCGGCCGTCGGCCAGGGTCAGGCGGCCGTGGGCTCCCGGGCCGACGCCGGCATAGTCGAGGCCCCGCCAGTAGGCGAGGTTGTGCCGCGAGCGGGCCGCCTCGCCGCGGGCGTGGTTGGAGACCTCGTAGGCCTCGAACCCAGCCGTCTCCAGCACCGCCTGGGTGGTCTCGTAGAGTTCGGCGGCGGTGTCTTCGTCCGGTGGAACCAGGGTCCCGCGCCGCACCGCCCGGTCGAAGGCGGTGCCGGCCTCGATGGTCAGCTGGTAGGGCGAGACATGCTCGGCCCCGAGCGCGATCGCAGCCGCCAGCTCCTGCGCCCAAGCGGCGGGCGTCTGGCCGGGCCGGGCATAGATCATGTCGATCGACAGGCGGGGGAAGGCCGCGCGGGCGGCCTGGGCGGCGCGGATCGCCTCGGCGGCGTCGTGATTGCGGCCGAGCATCTTGAGCGCCGTATCGTCCAGCGACTGCAGGCCCAGCGACAGCCGGCTCGCCCCGGCGTTCGCGAAGCCCGCGAAGCGGTCGGCCTCGGCGTCGGTGGGATTGGCCTCCAGGGTGACTTCCAGGTCGGCGGCGGGCCGCCACAGCCGGCTCGCTTCGGCCACGATCTCGCCGGTCCAGTCCGGGTCCATCAGCGAGGGCGTGCCGCCCCCCAGGAAGATCGAGACCAGTTCACGCGGCCCGGTCAGCGCCGCCTGGGCGGCGAGGTCGGCCAGGATCGCGTCCTTCAGCGCCCGCGCGTCGTCGAAGCGGCCGGCGGCCTTGAAGACGTTGAAGTCGCAATAGGGGCAGATGCGCGCGCAGTAGGGCCAGTGGACATAGAGGCTGAGCCCCGGCGCGGCGTCGCTCAAAGTATGGCGGCCTTGAGCTTGGCGAAGGCGAGCGCCCGGTGGCTCATGGCGTCCTTGGCCGCCGGCTCCATCTCACCGAAGGTCTGGTCGAAGCCGAAGGGCGTGAAGACGGGGTCGTAGCCGAAGCCCCGGGTCCCGCGGCCGGGGAAGGTCAGGGTCCCGTCGACGCGGCCCTCGACCACCACGGCCGGCCCGCCCGGCCAGGCCACGGCGAGCGCCGAGGTGAACCAGCAGGACCGGTCGTCCGAGCCCGTGGCCTCGACCCGCTCCTCGACCTTGGCCATGGCCATGGCGAAGTCCTTCTCCGGCCCGGCCCAGCGCGCCGAGAAGATGCCGGGCGCGCCGTCGAGGGCCGCCACCGACAGGCCGGAATCGTCGGCCAGCGCGATCAGGCCGGAGGCCTCCGCCGCCGCGCGGGCCTTCAGCAGGGCGTTGCCGACGAAGGTGGTCTCGGTCTCGTCCGGCTCCGGCAGGCCGAGCGCGCCGGCGGCCACGAGCTCGAACCGGTTGTCCAGGATCGCCGCCAGTTCCACGGCCTTGCCGGGATTGTGGGTCGCCACCACCAGGCGCGTTCCGGGATCGAGCTTCAGGGCCATGGCGGAATCTCCTTTCGGGACGGCGGCGCGGACCATAGCGGGACGGCTCTCGTGCTGCATTGCGAAAAGTTCACAAACTTACGGCGATGTAATATCGAAAAACGATAATTCCCTTGATCGGGTTTCGATGTGGCCGTATTGACTATCGACATCGGCCGCACCAAGTGGCTGGCATGATTGCTGCAGCGCAGCAATCATTCAAACCTAAGGAGAGCAACATGTTCAGCCCTATGATGAAGCTTATGGATCGGGTCACGATGACCGTCGCCGTCGTTCTGGCCGCCGTGCCGGTTCTGGCCCTGATGGCCGCCAACAACCTGATCGCCTAGTCTGGTCCCGCATATGAAGAAGGCGGGACAAACCCGCCGCTGACGCTCCGCCTCGCCGGACGCGTCCGGCGGCGGGCCTCAAATTAGGGGCGAGACATGCGTTTGATGCGCGCCTTGGGGCCAGGCTCGGTGTCGAGCTTCCTCAAGATCATCCTCGACGTGGTGTTCGTCGCCCTCTGGGTCGGCGTGGGGGCCGTGGGCCTCATCCTGCTGGCCGCCCTGCTCCTCAGCTTCAACCCCGACCTGGTCGGCTCCATGGCCATGAACGTCGACATGAACGGCGCCACCCTGGCCCGCCAATGGCCGACCGTCGTGGGCGGCCTGCTGGTCGCCGCGGTCTATCTGCTCGGCATCCTCGTGATCGTGGCGCGGCTGCGCCAGATCTTCGCCACCCTGATGGCCGGCGATCCCTTCCATCCCGACAACGTGCTGCGCCTGCGGGTGATCGGCCTGGCGCTGGCCGGCCTGGAACTGCTGCGCTACGCGGTCTGGGGCGCCAGCGCCTGGCTGCTGCCCGGGCGCACCAAGGTCGAACCCAATCTGTCCCTGACCGCCTGGTTCTCGGTGCTGGTGGTCTTCGTCCTGGCCGAGGTGTTCCGCGAAGGCGCCCGCCTTCGCCGCGAGGCGGAGCTGACGATCTAGCCATGCCCATCCGTGTCCAGCTCGACCGTGTCCTGCTCGAGAGGCGCATGTCGCTGACCGAGCTCGCCGACCGCGTCGGCGTCACCATCGCCAACCTGTCGATCCTCAAGACCGGCAAGGCCCGCGCCGTGCGGTTTTCGACACTCACCGCCCTTTGCCGCGAGCTCGACTGTCAGCCGGGAGACCTGCTCAGCTACGAGCCAGGGCCGTCCGACGACGTGCTCGACGACCTGGAGTGAAAGTCTCGCTTGGATTTTGCACCGCAGCGTCAACTTATCGGCGTTCAGGTATTGATTTGTTAGGGTCCGACTCCTATATGCGGCGCAGCAAATGTTGCGATGCACAAAGGAGAGCGTCATGGCCCGCGCCATTGAAAGCCTCATCGACCGCCTGATGGCGCCGTTCGCTCAAGAGCTGGCTCGTATGCCGGCTTCCGCGTTCCGCCAGCTGCTGAACGGCTTCTAAGCAAGCCGTCCCGGCCTGATCCTTGGCGGGATTGGGGCCGGTCAGATGACACGAAAGACGGGCGGCCGAGCGATCGGCCGCCCGTTTCGCGTTTCGGGGCCCCGTCTCAGGCCCTGGCGTCCTCGAGGATCATCCGCGACGCCTTCTCGGCGATCATCATGGTGGGCGAATTGGTGTTGCCCGAGGTGATGGCCGGCATGACCGAGGCGTCGGCGACGCGCAGCCCCTCGATCCCGATCACCTTCAGGCGCGCGTCGACCACCGCCATGGGGTCGCTGGCCAGGCCCATCTTCGCCGTGCCCGCCGGGTGGAAGATCGTCGTGCCCAAGGCGCGGGCGGCGGCCAGCAGCTCGGCGTCGCTCCGGGCGCCGGCGCCGGGCCGGAACTCCTCGGGGTTGAAGCGCGCTAGCGGCGGCTGGGCCACGATCCGGCGCACCAGGCGCATGGCGTCGACCGCCACCCGCTCGTCCTCGTGCGTCGACAGGTAGTTCGGCTGGATGGAGGGCTTTTCGGCCGGATGCGGGCTGGTCGCGTGGATCGAACCCCGGCTGGTGGGCCGCAGGTTGCATACGCTGATGGTGATGGCCGGGAAGGCGTGCAGCGGGTCGCCGAACTTGTCGAGCGACAAGGGCTGGACGTGAAACTGCAGATTCGCGGTGGCCTGCTCGGGCGAGGACTTGGCGAAGGCCCCGAACTGCGAAGGCGCCATCGACATCGGCCCCCTGCGGAAGGCCGCGTATTCCAGCGCCATCAGCGGCCTGCGCCACCACGAGGCATAGAGGTCGTTCATGGTCCGCACGCCGCGGACCCCGTAGTAGGGCCGGATCTGCAGATGGTCCTGCAGGTTCTCGCCGACGCCCGGCGCATGGCGGAGCTGCGGGAGGCCGAGCGCCGAGAGCCGCGTCCCGTCGCCGATCCCAGACAGCTCCAGCAGGTGCGGCGTGTTCACCGCGCCGGCGGCCAGCACCACCTGTCCGGCGCGGGCCTCGTGCATCCGACCGGCCGCCGTGTAGGCGACGCCGACGGCGCGGCCGTCCTCGATCAGCACGCGGGTCACGCCGGCGCCGGTGACGAGCTTGAGGTTCGGCCGGTTCAGCACGGGCTTCAGGAACCCCGCCGCCGCGCTCCAGCGCCGCCCGGCCCGCTGGTTCACCTGGAAATAGCCCGCGCCCGCATTGTCGCCGCCATTGAAGTCGGCCACAGGAGCGACACCTTCCAGGGCTGCGGCCTCGCCGAACGCGTCCAGCACGTCCCAGCGCATGCGCGGATGCTCCACCCGCCACTCGCCGCCGCTGCGATGCAGATCGGACGGCGGGGCGATGTGGTCTTCCTGCGAAAGGAACAGGGGAAGGACTTCGTCCCAGCCCCAGCCGGTCAGGCCCATCTGCCTCCAGCCGTCATAGTCGGCCGCCTGGCCGCGCATGTAGATCATGGCGTTGATCGCCGAGGACCCGCCGATCACCCGGCCGCGCGGATATTTCAGGCTGCGTCCGTCCAGGCCCGGGACCGGATCGGTCTCGAACATCCAGTCGGCGCGCGGATTGCCGATGGAGAACAGATAACCGACCGGGATGTGGAACCAGATCCAGTCGTCCTGGCCGCCCGATTCCAGCACCAGAACCCGGTTCCTCGGGTCCGCCGACAGCCGGTTGGCCAGCACACAGCCTGCCGAGCCCGCGCCGACGACGATGTAGTCGAAGGTGTCGGACACGGCGCGATCCTTCCCCTAGCGCTTCGCCGCGACCTTCTGCAGGGCGCAGAGTTCGGTGATGCCCTTGCGGGCCAGGCCGAACAGGGCCTCGAACTCGGGCTGGCTGAAACCGCGCTTCTCTCCGGTCGCCTGGATCTCGACGATGTCGCCGCCGCCGGTCAGCACGAAGTTGGCGTCGGCCTCGGCGTTGGAGTCCTCCTCGTATTCGAGGTCCAGCACGGGAACGCCCTTGAACACGCCGCAGGAAATGGCCGCCACCTGGTCGACGATCGGGTCGGCGGCGATCACGCCCTCCTCCATCAGCTTGTCGACCGCCTGGCGCAGGGCCACCCAGGCGCCGGTGATCGCCGCCGTTCGCGTACCGCCGTCGGCCTGGATCACGTCGCAGTCGAGCGAGATCTGGCGCTCGCCCAGCGCCGCCGGATTGATCACCGCGCGCAGGGAGCGGCCGATCAGGCGCTGAATCTCCTGGGTGCGGCCCGACTGCTTGCCCTCGGAGGCCTCGCGGCGACCGCGGGTGTGGGTCGCGCGCGGCAGCATGCCGTATTCGGCGGTCACCCAGCCGTGGCCGCGGCCGCGCATGAACGGCGGCACGCGTTCCTCGACGCTGGCGGTGATCAGCACCTTGGTGTGGCCGAAGCTCGCCAGGCACGAGCCCTCCGCATAGCGGTTGACCCCCGTCTCGAGGGTCACGGTGCGCAGCATGTCGGGGGTGCGGTCTGAGGGCCGGGTCATGGAATTCGTCTACGTCTTGCGTGGGAAAGGTCGCGGCTTATCCTAGATACCAGAGGTTCCGTCCATGGGTCCGACTTGACCAGCCCGCTGCTTTCCCCGGGGCCGTCGCTCGCCGAGCTCGACAGCCGCGCCCGCGAGATCTTCCGTCGCGTCGTCGAGGGATATCTGGAAACCGGCGAGCCCGTCGGCTCCCGCACCCTGTCGCGCGGCGGGGTCCACCTGTCGCCGGCTTCGATCCGCAACACCATGCAGGACCTGACCCAGCTCGGCCTGCTGGGCGCGCCGCACGCCAGCGCCGGCCGCCTGCCGACCCATGCGGGCCTGCGCCTGTTCGTCGACGGGCTGATGGAGGTGGGCGACGTCGGCGAGGAGGAGCGGCGCTCGATCGAGACCCGCCTGGCCGGCCACAGCCGCACCTTCGAGGACGCGCTGAACGAGGCCTCGGCCATCCTGTCCGGCCTGGCCGGCGGCGCGGGCATAGTGGTGACGCCCGTGCGCGACGCCGGCGTCAAGCATGTGGAATTCGTCTCGCTTTCGGCCGACCAGGCCCTGGCGGTGATGGTGTTCGAGGACGGGGCGGTCGAGAATCGGCTGATGACCCTGGCCGCCGGGGTCACGCCCTCCGCCCTGCAGGAGGCGTCGAACTTCCTGAACGCCCGGCTGCGCGGCAAGACGCTGGGCGAAGCCGGGGCCGACATCCGCGCCGAGTTGGACCGCGCGCGTCGCCAGCTGAACGAGACCGCCGCCCGCCTGGTCGAGGACGGCCTGGCCGCCTGGAGCGGCGGCGAAGCGGGTGACCGGGCCCTGATCGTGCGCGGCCGCGCCAACCTGCTGGGCGACCGCGAGGCCCTCGACGACCTCGAGCGCGTTCGCATGCTGTTTGATGATCTGGAGCAAAAGGAACAGCTCATAGGTTTGCTAGACGGTGTGCGGGAGGCCCAGGGCGTCCGCATCTTCATCGGCGCCGAAACGCGGCTGTTTTCGCTTTCGGGTTCCGCCGTGATCGCGGCGCCCTATATGACGGGCCGACAAAAGGTGCTGGGCGCGATCGGTGTGATCGGGCCGGCCCGTCTGAACTACGCCCGGGTGATCCCGCTGGTGGACTACACCGCCCGCATGCTCTCCCAGGTGGCGAACACGTGAGAAGGACCCGATGACCGACGATCAAACGCCGGCCGAAGACGAGATCGACGCCGTGGCCGACGCCGCCCTCGCCCATATGGAACAGCTGAGCGCCGAGAACGCCGCCCTGAAGGAACAGGTGCTGCGCTACGCCGCCGAGGCCGAGAACATCAAGCGCCGCGCCGAGCGCGAGGCCAACGACGCGCGCGCCTATGCGATCCAGAAGTTCGCGCGCGACCTGCTGACCGTGGCCGACACCCTCGGCCGCGCGCTCACCGCCCCGCCGCAGGGCGAGGCCGATCCCGCGGTGAAGAACTTCGTGGTCGGGGTGGAGATGACGGAGAAGGCGCTGCAGACCGCTTTCGAGACCAACGGCCTGAAGCGCATCGACCCGGTGAAGGGCGCCAAGTTCGATCCCCACCAGCACCAGGCCATGATGGAGCAGCCCTCCACCGAGGTCGGCGCCGGCGCGGTGATCTCGACCCTGCAGCCCGGCTACGAGCTGCTCGGCCGCCTGGTGCGCCCGGCCATGGTCGTGGTCGCCGCCAAGGGCTCCACCGGCGAGGCCCCGCCCGAAGGCGGCGGCGCAGCCAACCCCTACGCCGCCAACGACGAAGGCGAAGCCGGCGCCGGCGGCGCGGTCGATACGAAGGCCTGATCCGGTTCCTTTTCCCCTTGCGGGAGAAGGTGGCCTGCGAAGGCAGGCCGGATGAGGGGACTGCGGCCTCTGCGGAAACGCTGCGCGGCCCCTCACCCGACCCTGCTTTGCAGGGCCACCCTCTCCCGCGAGGGGAGAGGGATCTAGGGCGCGCCTGATCTCTACCTCGCCAACCCCCACGTTGTCGGGGAAGCTTGTGTGCAACCCGCGTCTGCGGCGCTTTTGTCAGCCCCCGGCCTCTTCCCCGCAGGCCCTAAATGATTAAAGTCCCAAGTCCCTCGCAGTCGGGGGCGCCGGCTCGTCCGGCGTGGGCGATTCGGACGACATCATGAAGCTGACGATTGAACGGGCGGCGCTGCTGAAGGCGCTGGGGCATGTGCAGAGCGCCGTGGAGCGCCGCAACACGATCCCCATCCTGTCGAACGTCCTGCTGTCGGCGGAGCGCGACAAGCTGACCTTCTCGGCCACCGATCTCGACATGGAGATCATCGACGAGGCCCTGGCCCAGGTGGACCAGCCCGGCCAGATCACCGCGCCCGCCCACACGCTCTACGAAATCGTCCGCAAGCTGCCCGAGGGCGCCGACGTCTCGCTGAGCTTCACGGGCGAGGATCCGCGCCTGACCGTGGCGGCCGGCCGCTCGCGCTTCAACCTGCCGGTCCTGCCGGCGGGCGACTTCCCGGTCATGTCGTCGGACGGCCTGACCGGCCAGGTGGGCGTCGACGTCAACGACCTGATCCGCCTGATCGACAAGACCCGCTTCGCGATCTCGACCGAAGAGACGCGCTACTATCTGAACGGCCTCTATCTCCACACGGTGGTCGAGAACGGCGCGGCCAAGCTGCGCGCCGTGGCCACCGACGGCCACCGCCTGGCCCTGGCCGAGATGGCGGCGCCGGAGGGCGCGGCCGGCGCGCCGGGCGTGATCGTGCCGCGCAAGACCATCGGCGAGGCGCGACGCCTGCTGGAAGACGCCGGCGAGGCGGTCGACCTGGCCGTCAGCCCGCAGAAGGTGCGCTTCGACTTCGGCGGCGCGGCCCTGACCTCCAAGGTCATCGACGGCAACTTCCCCGACTATGTCCGCGTGATCCCGCGCGACAACGACCGGGTGATGATGGTCGACAACAAGCTGTTCGCCCAGGCGGTGGACCGCGTGGCCACCATCTCGGCCGAGAAGTCCCGCTCCGTGCGCATGGCCATCGAGCCCGGCCGCGTGATCCTGACCGTGCGCAACATGGAAGCCGGCCAGGCCGTCGAAGAGGTCGAGGTCGACTATGCGGGCGAGAGCTTCGAGCTCTCCTTCAACGCCCGCTACCTGCTGGACGTCACCGACCAGATCGGCGCCGAACAGGCCGAGTTTCGCTTCGGCGGCCCCAACGACCCGGCCCTAGTGCTCGACCCGGTCGACCCCGACGTCCGCTACGTCCTGATGCCGCTCAGGGTCTAATTGCCTTAGCAGGCGTGCTTGCCGCAGAACGCCGCGCGCGCCGCGCCGCGAATCTGGGCGACCTGGGATCTGAGAACGCGATCGTCCTTCAGCGGGCGCGCCTTGAGCGCGCTCTCCCGCGTGGCGGGCTGCTCGGCGAGGGCGAGGGTGCGCCGAAGGTCGGCCTCGCTGTTCTCCGAGGCGTATTGCAGGGCGAGCGCGTCGAGCAGCGGCGGGACGCCGTCGGCCACCGCCTGGCGGATCGCCGCCGTGGCGTCAGCCCAGACGGCCGGATCGGCGCCGGGCGCCGGCGGGGCGGAGAGGCTGGGCGAGATCAGGCCCTCGATCTGGGCGGTGGCGAAGGCCGCGCCGCCGCCGAGTTCCATGATCTTGCGGGCCAACTCCACGCGCGCTGGGGCGACGACGGGCGGCTTGCGGGGCGTGGGCAAAGGGTCGCGCACCGGCGTCACGAAGCGCAAGGGCACGCGCACCGCATCGTCGCCCTTCGGGGGCTTGAGCCGGAACGCGTGGCTGACTTGCAGGGCCGCGGCGCCGAATCCCAGGCCCGCGGGCGCCTCGTCGACGACCTTGCAACGATCGGCTAGGCCCTGGCCCGTGATCTGGCAGTCGAGGGTGGCGCGGCCTTCGATGTCGAGGTCGGCGGCGCGCGCCGGATAGGCCTTGGCCATGGCGGCGGCGTCGGGCCGCTTCAGCCATTCGGCGGCCGAGGCCTGGAAGGCCAGGGCCAGGCCCACGGTCAGGGCGATGCTGGCGAGTCTCATGGAGGCCAGACTAGCAGTGGGGTCGGGGCCTTCGCCATCATCTGCGAGATACCTAGCGGGGCGCGCCGCTGACCCCACTCACGGCTTAAGGCGCGGCAGAGGATCGCCGGCGGAGTGCGGGCCAAGATAGGGGGGCAACTGCGGACAATCGTGTTTGGCGCAATAGAGCCGGCGAGCTCCCTGAACGGTCCGCATGTAGACGATCTCGCTGAGCTGCTGATAGACAGCGCCCATCTTGTCATCCATGGCCGTCATGGCGGCGTAGCTCGGTCCCTTCACATAGGCTAGGCGTGCCCGGAGCTCTGGCTCTGTGAGGATGTCGGCGTAGCGCTCCGCTTGTTCGGCGAGGGCGTCCTCCATGACCGCGCTCAAGCGCCTCTCGAAGACGGCGACGGCGTCCTTCCTGAACGTGTCGGACACGCCCGAGTCCTCCACATGATCGAATGTTTCGGTCAGCAGGGCCGATTGGCGCATCAGGACGGCACGGCTGCCTTCCGCCTCCACCACCTCCCGCGCCAAGGCGTATTTCGGACCTTGTTCCCTAACTGCCTTCGGCGGCGGCTTAAGCACTGAGACGTCTGGAAACGGGAACTCGACCCGAAGCTGAGTTCGCTCGCCGCGGATGGCGGGCGGTCGCCGATAATAGCTCGACAAGGCCAGCGCCGCGGCGCCGAAGCCGAACTCCGCCGGCCGTTCCTCGACCACCTGGCAGTTCACCAGAGTTCCAAAGTCGGTCGCGCTGCAGTCCAGGTCCGCATAGCCGCCGACGAGCAGGGGGCCGGCAATCTTTGGCCGGGCGGCTTCG
>CAMFIW010000023.1 GCA_945952355.1 uncultured Phenylobacterium sp.
GCCTGGACGGTAGTCCGCCGCCATCACCTGTCCGTAGCCGTCGTCCTCATCATGCGAGCTGGAATAGGCGGCGCGTTCGCGCACCCACGCTGGCTGCTGTTCGTAGGGCTTGGCATAGCCCAGCGGCCGGCCGTCCGGCCCGGTCTCGACCCACCGATAGCGGGGGCCCGGGTCGGCGTTGTCGGGCGGCGGCGTATCATTGGCCGCGAGGCGCGTCTGGGCGGGCTCGCCGGGGCGCGACCGGGCCGCTGCAACACTCGCCACCTGAACAGTCGCCGGAGCAGGCGCGGCTGCGGGAACCGGCGTGTCCGCCTTGGGTTCCGCCTTGGCGACCTGCAGATAGGGAACGCCGTCGCCCTGGCAGCGGCCAACCACGACGCCCTTCAAGAAGGCGCGCCGGGCCATGCCGGCCATGATGGCGTCCTGTCGCTCCCGATCGCGCCGATCCGCGCCCGAGACGATGCGCACCACGCTGCGGAACGGGATCTTCACCACGCCGGAGACGGCGTCCGCGGCGAAAGCCTTCACCATCTGAGTCTTGGTGCGAGTGTTGGTCGCGCCCGCGTCGATGTCGGGTCCGAGCACAGCGTCGAGCTGGGCGATCTCGGCCGTGGCGTCCGAGCATTCCTTGACCTGGGCGACGCTATACGGGGCTTGTCGGGCCTGCTGCAGCGACGGGTCGACCTTGCGCTGCATGATCCCGATGTCGCGCAGCGGCGTGGCGGCCGCGTCGCTGAACCGCGGCTCGTCCACATAGGCGTTCGGGGGTGCGGCCTGGGCCGAGGCCGCGCAGACCAAGCCCAAACCCGACGCGACCGTCCATGGCGCGATGCGAAAGATCAATGAACTTCGGCGGTTGCGCATGGTGCGTCTCGATCCTCCGCCCAAACCAATGCCTGCGCGAGGCCCCGGTTCCCGAACTGTCGTTAAGACCTTAGGCGGACTCAGCTTGCGCCAGCAAGACTGCCCGCGGCGGCGTTTCCGCGCGGCGAAGGGATGCGGTTAATCCCCGGCTTTCGACTGCTAGGCGGCCCAAGCGGCGGTGAACCGTCGCAGGAGAGTGCGGGCGGCGGAGTCGACCTTGCGCTCGACCGGCGCGAGACGCAGGAACAGGTGGCCCTCAGTCCAAGGTCCACGCGCCGGCAGGCCCTGGCCTACCAGACGGACCAGGCCGCGTTCGGCGGCCTTTCGCGTAATCCAGACCACCCGGCGGCCGAACGGCGTGTCGACGGCCACGCGGCCGCCCTCGGCGAGAAGACGCGGATCGACCTTGACGGTCATCCACAGGTCGTCGCCTCGGACCATGACCTCCCCGTCGCCGCGGATTACGACCTTCAGCTCGGTCTCGCCCGCCCGCACGGTGTCGCCCGTGCGCAGGCCTGGCGGAAGGGTCAGGCGGAGGCGGCGGCCGTCGGGCAGCGCGTGCTCGACCGGCCCGCCGCCGAGAGCGACGAGGGGCTCGATCGATAGCAGGTTGGTGTCGGCCGAGCGTTGGCTGACGGTGGCTGGGGCGAAGATCTGGCGCGGCTGGGCGGCGCCGACCTGAAGGACGCGGAAGGCCTCGACGGCTTCCCGGAACAGCTCGGGATCGCCACCTGGACGGTCCGGATGGGCGCGCTTGGCGGCCTCGCGGAAGGCACGGCGCAGGTCTGCGGGGGTGTGGATGGCCGATAGGCCCAAAACCTCGCGGGCGCGCCGCGACCCCATCTGCGCCGGACTGTCACTCATCGGGCGCAGGATGGAGCCGCCAGGGTCAATGGTGGGTTAAATCGAGGTCGGCCAGGGTTCGAAATTCCGGCAGGGTCGTCCCGCCCTTCGCATGTGGCGAAACCGGGATGACACCCCAGGGAATCCTAGCTGCGCCCTTCCGCCGCCGATTTCACGCACTGGCCCGGATCGATCATGGCGTGCTGTCCCAGGCAGTAGATGTCTTCGTAGTACGGGCCCGCCGCAGACAGGCATTGGTGGAAGTCGAGCTTGGCGAGTCGAAGGCACATGCCGCTCTTGGGCTCGCTGGCGAGGGCGGCGCCCCTGGCGGACTGGCCCAGAACGTCGAGTGCGGCCAGTGCGAGGGCTCGCTGAATCACGGGCCCGCGCGCGCCGCTGCGGGCGCCGCCCTGGGCGACAGCGCGCAGGAGCAGGGCGCGATCTCCATCGGCGGGGCGATAGACGGCGTCGGCCTTCACCCGCTGCAGGCGGCCCTGCGGATCGGCGACCTTGGCGCGCGCCCAGGCTTGGCGCTGGATGGAATAGGCGGCCGACTTCACCTGCCTGCCGCCACTGCCAAGCGCGTCGCCTTGGCGCCAGAGCGCCGCGCTTGCACGAGCGGCGGCGGCCGGTGCTCCGGGCAGGCTGACGGCGAGGTCGGGGCGGGCGGCGAGGCGCTGGGCGAGTCCACGGTCCTTCCGGGCGGCGGCGCGGACGCCGGAGACAAACCGCGGCTCCTCGAGTGCGGCCAGCGCGGCATAGGCGATCATGCCGCTGGCCAGGGCGCGAGGCTCGTAGGCGGCGCCCGTGGCCAACCCCTGGTTCACTTCGGCTGGGCCTGAGAAGCTCGCGTCGATGGTGCTGGCGTGTCGCATGAAGGCCTCGAATGGCTGAGCCTGGGCTGCGAGCCGGGCCGGATCCTGGCGAGCAGCTTCGGAATGCCGGGCCGCAGGCGTGCCGGCGCAGCTGGCCAGCAACAGGGTGAAGGCGAGCGCCCCCGCGCGATGGATCGTGCAGTTCATGTCGGCCTCGTACGCAAAGACAAAGGCCCCCCGAGCGCTCGCGACTTCAGGAGCTCAGGGTGGACAAAGGGTTACCGCGCTCTGGCCAAGCTTCGGATTTTCCAGAAGTATGCGGCGACCTCGCCGGAGCCCGCCATGAAGCGCCTGATCGCCACCGCCCTGCTGTCCCTCGGCCTCGCTGGGCCCGCTCTCGCCGACGAGGCCAAGGACCGCGCCGACGTCCTGGCGGTGGTGGACCAGTTCTTCGCGGCCATGGCCAAGCACGACGCCCAGGCCTGGGCCGACCTGTCACTGCCGGACACGCCGACCACGGTGCAGTCGTTCCAGCCGGACGGGACGGTGAAGCTGCGGCGCTCGACCGTGCAGGCCATGGCGGCCAATCTGGGCGCCGGCCAGGCGATGAACGAACGGATCTGGAAGCCGACCGTCCTGCTGCGCGGGCCGATGGCCATGGTCTGGGCGCCCTACGAGTTCAAGCTCGCCGGCCAGCAGCATCATTGCGGGATCGACGTCTTCCACCTGATGCAGGTGGACGGCGCCTGGAAGCTCTCGGCGGTGAGCTGGACGCAGGAGCCTAAGGCCTGCGCCGAACTCGGCGCCTAGTGGCCTGACGAGGGGAAGAACGCCGCCCGCCAGCCGCTGCGATCGAAGGGCTTCCATTCGCCGTCCGGCAGGGCCAGGCGGTCGGCGATCAGGTAGAGCACCGACGGATTGACGCCCAGGCCGCAGTGGCTGCCATAGACCTCGATATTGTCGGTGGTCGGCGCGGGCTGCTCGATGCAGTTGCGCCAGGGGACAACGCCGTCGGTCTTGGAATAGATCGCGGTCGATGGAACCGGCGGCGGCTCGCGGCTCGCCGTCAGGCGGGCTTCGAAGTTGTCGTCCCCCTCGCCGGTCACGAACTGGTAGAGTTTGGTCGGCTTGGACGCCATCGGATCGCCGGTGAAGGGCGAGCCCAGGGTGATGACCTGCCGCACGGCGTCGGGGAAGCGGCGGGACAGCTCGCGGGCCATGACGCCGCCGAGGCTCCACCCCACCAGGCTGACCTTGCGGCCGGTCTCCGCGTAAATCTCCTCGAAGCGGGCGACCAGCTTCTCGCCTTGAGCGCCGATGGCGTGGGGGCCGAGGTTGCGGCCGAGCTCCCAGGCGTAGGAGTCGTAGCCCAAGAGATCGAGATAGCGGCGGAGGGGATCGGTCGAGGCGTCGCCGGCGATGAAGCCGGGCATGACCAGCACCGGATGGCCGTCGCCGTGCGGGGCGCGGGCCAGGATCGGCGCCGCCAGCGGCAGGGTCGAGAACTCGAACAGCGCGCGATGGATTTCGGCCAGGGTCAGCAGGGTCGAGGGCGGCTTGATGGCATCGGCCGCCGAAGGGCGGGCTTGAGAAACGGGCATCGGCTCTCCGGTCGGAACGGGAACATCAACGCACTGGAGCGGCCCGTCGATGCAGGCGCCCCAATCTGGGGGAGCCTAGGGCGCATCGAGCGTGGCCGTAAAGGGAAAGAATTATGGTCGACTTGTCGCAGAGGAAGGGTTTCTATCGAGAAAACAATGGTCGGCGGGGAGGAGCAACGCCGTGCAGCACCTAAGCAGCCTCGACGCGTCTTTCCTGCATTTGGAGACCGCCGAGACCCCGATGCACGTGGGAAGCCTGCAGCTTCTCGAATTGCCGAAGGGCTATGAGGGCGATTTCCACGCCGACGTGAAGGCGATGCTGATGAACCGCGCGCACCTGTCGCGGATCTTTCAGCACAAGCTCGCCCAGATGCCGTTCGATCTCGGCGACCCGGTCTGGATCGAGGACGACGATGTCGACTTCGACTACCACGTCCGCCACGTGGTGCTGCCCAAGCCCGGCGCCTTCGAGCAGCTCGAGGCCCTAACGGCGCGGCTGCATTCCAGCCTGCTCGATCGCAGCCGTCCGCTGTGGGAGGTCTATGTGATCGACGGCCTGGAGGACGGCCGCATGGGCTACTACTTCAAGGGCCACCACGCGGCCCTGGACGGCCAGTCCGGTGCGGAACTGGCCAAGGCGATCTACGATCCGACGCCGGAGATCCGCAGCTTCGATCCGCCCCAGCGACCCAAGCGCCACCAGTACCAGCTCGGCATGGCCGAGATGATGGAGGCGGGCCTCACGAACGCGGCGCGCACCTATCTGAAGGTCGCCCAGGCCCTGCCGGGCGCCGCCAAGGGGCTGGGCTCCCTGGCCAAGGGCGTCGTGACCAGCGGCGACCCGCTGGGCCAGCTCAAGATGCTGCGTCCCGCGCCGCGCACGCTGTTCAACGTCTCGATCACCAACCAGCGGGCCTATGCGACGCTGACCCTGTCGCTCGCCGAGATGAAGGCGTTGGGCAAGGCGCATGGCGGGACGCTGAACGACGCGGTGATGGCGGTTTGCGCCGGCGCCTTGCGCCGGTTCCTGGCCGAGCGTGGCGGGGCGCCGAAGGACCCGCTGGTCGCCGGCGTCCCGGTGAGCCTGCGCGAGGCGGGCGACGCCACCCTGAACAATCAGGTCTCGGCCATGCTGGTGAGCCTGGCCACCGACATCGAGGATCCGGCCGAGCGGTTCGCCGCCATCCGCGCCTCGTCGGCGACCAGCAAGTCGGTGGTCGGCAACCTGAAGAACGCGATCACCACCGACTTCCCGATCCTGGGCTCGCCCTGGCTGATGAGCGGCTTCGCCTCTCTCTATGGCCGGTCGGGCCTGGCGGATCGGACCCCACCGCAGGCCAATGTGGCGATCTCCAACGTGCCGGGGCCGCCGACCACGCTCTATCTCGCCGGGGCGAAGATGCAGCACTACTACTCGGTCTCGATCCCTTATCACGGCATGGCGCTGAACATTACGGTGCAGAGCTATGCCGGGGCGCTGGACTTCGGCCTGACGGCCTGTCGCCGCGCGATGCCGGGCGGCGAGCTGAAGTCGCTGGTCAAGCACATGGAGGCGGCGTTCGAGGAGCTGAAGGCGGCCAAGCCCGTCGAGCCCGCGAAAGCGTAGGGGGCCCTGACGTCGGCGCGTGGCCGCGCTATATCGCGGCCATGACCGACAAAGCCGCCATCCCCGCCTCGCCCAGCGAGGACGAGTACCTGAAGCAGGTGGCCAGCGCCGACCTGCCGCCGCTGAGCGCCGAGGATCCCATGGCGCTGTTCGCCGAATGGCTGGCCGAGGCGGTGGCCAAGGAGCCCAACGACGCCAACGCCATGTCGCTGGCCACGGTCGACGCCGACGGCGCGCCCGACGTGCGCATGGTGCTGCTGAAGGACGCCGGGCCCGACGGCTTCGCCTTCTATTCCAATCTGGGCAGCGCCAAGGGCCGCCAGCTGACCGCCCATCCGCAGGCCGCGCTGCTGTTCCACTGGAAATCGCTGCGCCGCCAGGTGCGCGTGCGGGGCGCCGTCTCGCCGGTGAGCGACGCCGAGGCCGACGCCTATTGGGCGACGCGCGCCCGGCCGGCCCAGCTTGGCGCCTGGGCTTCGGAACAGTCGCGGCCGCTGCCGGACCGGCTGGCCTTCGAGAAGCGGATCGCCGAGTTCGGGTTGAAGTTCGGCCTGGGCAAGCCGCCGCGGCCGCCGCATTGGTCGGGTTGGCGGGTGGCGCCGCGGACGATCGAGTTCTGGCGCGATCGGCCATTCCGCCTGCACGAGCGGCTCGTCTTCGAGCGTGTCGGCGGTGGCTGGACGACCGAGAGGCTCTATCCGTGACCGACCTGGAGGAAGCCGAGGTCGCCGACTGGTTCGCCGGACAGGCGGAGACGTCGATCGAAACCGCCTGCGCCCGCGTGTTCCTGGCGGGCGACCGCGCCTTCAAGGTCAAGCGCCGGCTGGACCTGGGTTATCTGGACTATTCGACCCTGGACCTGCGGCTGTGGGCCCTTGAGCGCGAGTTGCGGTTCAACCGCGCCGCGGCCTCCGACATCTACCGCGCCGTGCGGCCGGTGACGCGGGCGGTCGGCGGTGGCCTGGAGCTCGACGGCTCCGGCGCGGTGATCGAGTACGCGCTGGAGATGCGCCGGTTCGACGAGACCTCGGTGCTGGCGGCCCAGCCCTGGGCGGTGGACGGACGGCTGGCCGACGCGCTGGGCCGCGAAGTCGCCTCCCTGCACGCCCGAGCCGACCTGCGGCCCAAGGGCGGTGGCGGCAAGGCGCTGAAGTTCACCATCGATTCCAACGCCAAGCTGCTGCGCGAACTGAAGCCGCGGCTGGGCGGCGATCTCGTCGAGGCGGTGATCGCCGCCACCGACGCCGAATATGCGCGGCGCGAGCCGCTGCTCGACCTGCGCCGCGAACGGGGCTTCGCGCGTCACTGCCACGCCGACCTCCACCTCGGGAACATCCTGCTGGAGGATGGGCGGCCGATCCTGTTCGACTGTATCGAGTTCAACGACGTGCTCTCGGACATCGACGTCCAGTACGATCTCGCCTTCCTGTTGATGGACCTGGACTTCCGCCGCCGGCGCGACGCGGCCGTCCGGGTGTTGTCGGCCTATCTGGACGAGGCGGGCCGCAAGGAGGGCCGCGACCTGCGGGCGGGTCTGGCGGCCCTGCCGCTGATGCTGTCGGTGCGGGCCGGCGTGCGGGCTCACGTGCAGGCGCACTCCAGGGACGACGCTGCGGCCAGCGCCTATCTGTATGCGGCCCTCGAACACTTGAGGCCGCCAGCCGCCAGCCTTTCGGCTGTGGGCGGATTGTCCGGCGCCGGCAAGACCACCTTCGCGCGGCTGATCGCGCCAGGGTTGGGCGCTTCTCCTGGCGCGGTGGTGCTGCGCACCGACGAGATCCGCAAGCGCCTGATGGGGGTGCCGGTGGAGGCCCAGTTGCCGTCCACGGTCTATTCGCCGGGCTTCTACGCCCAGGTCTATGACACGGCGATCGGCGAGGCGCGGGAACTGCTGGAGGCCGGGCGGGCCGTGGTGCTCGATGCGACCTTCATCCAACCGGAGCTGCGAATGCGGGTGGAGAAGCTGGCCCGTGACGCCGGCGTTCCGTTCCATGGCGTGTGGCTCCAGGCCGATCCGGAAATCCTCGCACCGCGCATTGAGGGCCGCGAGGGCGACGCCTCGGACGCCACGGTGGCGACCCTGCGGATGCAGCTCGACCTGGACGTGGGCGAGGTCGGTTGGCGCAAGGTTGACGCCTCCGGACCGGCGGCCGAGAGCGCCGAAGCCTGGGTGGCTAGCATCCGCGCGTGACCCGGCTCAGTCCGACAGGATTCCGCCAACGATCCGCACCGTGATCGGCTCGCCGGTGACCGCCTTGGCCTTCCAGGTCTCGCCGGTGGGCAAGGGCGTGCAGTAGCTGAACGGCGCCCGGATGGGCTTGAGCTGCTTGAGGCAGACCTTGTCGGCCTTGAGGGTCCACGTCCCGCTGGACGGCGTGCGGCGGCGGCCCTTGGCGGCGTAGGAGCCGTCGGCCTTCAGCCAGAGCAGGGCGGTGCGGCCATCCGGATAGGTCGAGACCACAGTGTTGCCGAACGCCGGCCTCAGCGGCGAAGCCGAGGGGGCGGCGGTCAAGGGGGGAAGCGGCGAGGGCCAGGCCGAGCACGAGAGGCGTCATCTTCATGACCGCTGAGAACGCGCGACGCCGCAAAGCGTGGCGAGGATCAGGAAACTTGCGCGGCCGCGCCGAAATCCTGGGTTTGCCGGACGGCGGGCGGGGCACTACCTATCGCGCCCACGTAACAGGTGACTTTCCGGACCCGCCCCCATGATCCAGCGCCTCGCCGCCCTCACGCTCGCCGCGGCTCTCGTGGCCCCGGCCGCTCACGCCGCGCCGGCCGCGCCGAAGGTCAGCATCGCTTCCTTCGCGCAGCTCAAGACCCCGCTGCCGTACCCTTATGACGAGAACGCCAACGCCGACAGAGTCGTGGCCGCCGCCAAGGCCAAGGCCAAGCGCGAGAACAAGCGACTGATCGTCGACCTGGGCGGCAACTGGTGCCCCGACTGTCGCATCCTGGCCGGCACGACGGAACTCCCTGAGGTCAAGACCTTCATCGACAAGCATTTCGTGTTCGTCTCGGTGGATGTGGGCCGCTTCAACAAGAACCTTCAGGTGCCGGCGCACTACGGCATCACCCAGCGGCTGGAAGGCGTGCCGGCGCTCCTGGTGATCGACCCGAAGACCGACAAGCTGCTCGACGAGGGCAAGGTGTCGGCCCTCTCCGACGCGCGGCACATGAGCCCGCAGGGCCTCGCCGACTGGCTGGCGCAATGGGCGAAATAGTCCGCAGAGGCTCTCCGGCCACCTAGCGGTATTGGTCGCGGGAACGGATCGGCTAGGCTCGGTCCATGGCGTCCAGCAGCATCATCGACTCTCGCCGCGACCAGGTGTTCCCGAGGCTCGAACCGGAGGAGATCGACCGCCTGAGGCGGTTCGGGACGGTCCGCGGCTATGCGCCCGACGATTGGCTCTATCGATCGGGCGAGGCCTCGGCGGGCATGTTCGTGATCCTGTCGGGCGAGGTGCGGATCACGCGCAAGAACCCTCTCGGTCAGGACGAGCTGATCGTGGAGGAGGGCGCGGGGAATTTCCTGGGCGAGCTCGCTCAGCTCTCCGGCCGGCCGGCGCTGGTGGATTGCCAGGCGCTGTCGGTCGTCCAAGCGCTGGTGATTCCGGCCGAAAAGCTGCGGGCCCTGCTGATCGCCGAGGCCGAGCTTGGCGAGCGGATCATGCGCGCGCTGATCCTGCGCCGGATGATGCTGCTGGACGCGGGCGCGGGCCCGATCGTTGTCGGGCGCGAGGGGCAGGGGGACGTGCTGCGCCTGGAAGGCTTCCTGCGCCGCAACGGCCACCCGCACCACATGCTGGACGTCGACCGCGACGAGCAGGCCCGCTTGCTGCTGGAGCGTTTCCACGTCGCCGAGGAGGAGCTGCCGATCGTGCTCTGCCCGAGCGGCGACATCCTGCGCAATCCGAGCGAGGGCCAGCTCGCCCGCTGCATCGGCCTGGTGGGCCGGCTCGATCCCGACAAGGTGCATGACGTCGCCGTGGTCGGCGCGGGACCGGCGGGCCTGGCGACCGCGGTCTATGCGGCCTCCGAGGGCCTGTCGGTGCTGGTGCTGGACACCCGCGCCTTCGGCGGCCAGGCGGGCGCCTCGGCGCGGATCGAGAACTATCTGGGCTTCCCGACCGGGATCACCGGCATGGCCTTGATGGGCCGGGCCTTCAACCAGGCGCAGAAGTTCGGCGCCGAGCTGGCCATCCCCGACGAGATCGTCAGCGTCGAGAGCGCGCCCGACGCCGCGCATGGCCGCTTCCGCCTGACCCTCGCGGCCGGCGAGACCGCCAACGCCCGCACGGTGGTGATCGCCTCAGGCGCCCGCTACCGGCGGCTCGAGGTCGACAATCTCGACATCTTCGAGGGCGGCTGCGTCCACTACTGGGCCTCGCCCCTGGAACAGAAGCTTTGCTCGGGCCAGGAGGTGGCGCTGGTCGGGGCCGGCAATTCGGCGGGCCAGGCGACGGTGTTCCTGGCGAGCCAGGCGGCCAAGGTCTGGATGATCGTACGCGGGCCGAGCCTGGAGGCGACCATGTCGCAGTATCTGGTCGACCGGATCCGCGGCCTGCCCAATGTCGAGGTGGTCACGCACGCCGAGGTGACGGCCCTGGCCGGCGACGGCCCGGCCCTGTCCTCGGTCACCTGGCGCGACCGCGGCACGGGCAAGGAGACGCGCCGCCCCATGGGCCACCTGTTCCTGTTCATCGGCGCCGACCCCAACACCGGCTGGATGGAGAACTGCGAGGTGGCGCTGGACGACAAGGGCTTCGTCCTGACCGGGCCGGACCTCGGCGTCGGCCACCGGCCGCTGGAGACCAGCCGGCCGGGGGTGTTCGCCATCGGCGACGTCCGTTCGGGCTCGACCAAGCGCGTCGCCGCGGCGGTGGGCGAGGGCGCCCAGGTGGTCGCGACGATCCACGCCTATCTGGCGGAGACGCGGCGCGCCTGAGCGGCCCTAGGGCCGGCTCAGATACTTGTCGAACCAGCCGACGATACGGGTGTTGAGATCGAGATTGTGCTGGGGCTTGCGGATGCCGTGGCCCTCGCCTTCGTAGATGATCAGCGAGGTCGGCACGCCCATGGCCTTCAGGCCGTGCCAGAACTCCAGCGACTGGGCCGGCGGGCATTCGACGTCGCGTTCGCCGACATAGATGAAGGTCGGCGTCTTGGCCGCCTTGATGCTGCGGATTGGCGAGAGGCGGTCATAGACCTCCGGATTGTCGTAGGCCGTGCCGCCGAAGAACGGGACCATCCACTGGTCGATGCCGTTCTGGCCATAATAGCTCATCCAATTGGCGATGCCCGCGCCCGCCACCGCCGCCTTGAAGCGGGTGGAATGGGTCACGGTCCACATGGTCATGAACCCGCCGTAGGAGTGGCCGTAGACGCCGAGCCGGGCGTCGTCGACGGGCGCCACCTTCTCGACCGCGTCGACCCCCGCCAGGATGTCGCGCAGATCGCCGCCGCCGAAGTCCTGGATATTGGCGCGGGTGAAGGCTTCGCCCTGGCCGTAGGAGCCACGCGGATTGGGCATGAAGACATAGTAGCCGGCCGCCAGCAGGTCGTGGGTCGGCCCCTTCCAGATGAAGTTCGGCTGGTGCGCCGAGGACGGCCCGCCATGCACCTGGACCACCATCGGATAGGTCTTGCCGGGCTCCGTACCGAGCGGCGACAGCAGCCAGCCCTGGATGTCATGGCCGTCGCTGGTCCAGCTGATGCTGCGCGCCTGGGTGACCGAAGGCGCGGCGTCGTTGTCGTGGGTCACCTGCGTCGGCGCGCCCAGCGGGCCTGTGAGGATGCGGGGGCCGGCCGAGAAGTCGCTGGCGACCGTAGCGACCAGCTTGGCGTCGGGCGTCAGCGCCACCTTGCCGTCGGCCGCCATCAGAGTCGCCTGGGCGCCCCAGCCGGGGGTGAAGGCGAAGCTCGCGGGGTCGACCTTGCCGAGGCTGGTCTTGTCGCCGATCAGCGCCGTGGCGAAGAGGCCCGCGCGCGTCCAGGCCAGCGAGGTGAAAGTGCCCTTGAAGCCGGGCGTGCGGTTGGCCGGGGTCCCGCCGGCGAAGGGCACGGCGTAGAGGTCGCCGCCCACCGGGCCGAAGTCGCTCATCAGCCCGCCGATGAAGACCACGGTCTTGCCGTCCGGCGACACGCGGGGCTGGTTGAACTGGGTGGTGGGCGCGGCGATCTCCCGCGCCGTGATCGCGGTCGCGCCGGCCTTGGCGAGGTCGAAGGCCAGCAGCTTGGCGACCCACCAGTTGTTGTCGCCGTCGCCCTTGGCGGCGGAGGCCACGAAGCCCTTGCCGTCCGGCGTCCAGTCGTACTCGTAGACGAAGGTGTCGGCCGGAGAGACGTATTTCAGCTCGCCGCCTTCGGCCGGAACCACGCCCACGCGGCGTTCGTCCGGCTGGACGTCGATATCGCCAACACGTGCGGCGCCGGCCTGGGTCGCGCCGCTCTCCTTCTTGGCGTCGGCGGTGGCGAGCACGGCGATGGTCTTGCCGTCCGGCGACCAGCGCGGCGTGCCGAGCAGGCCCTTGAAGGTCAGGGCCACGCGCAGCTTGCCCTGATCTAGCACTTGCAGGGTGGCGGTTCCGCCCTTGAAGTCGCCGGCCACGAAGGCCAGCGCCTTGCCATCCGGCGACCAGGCCGGGCTGGAATATTTGCAGGCCGGGCAGGGGTCGTATTCGCCGACCACCGCGCCGTCGGCCCGGTTGCGCACCACGAGCTTGCCGTGGGGATCGATAGCCGAGTTGGCTTCCTCGACGAACTCGACGGCGGCGACCCGGTCGCCCTTGGGGGCCAGGGCCAGGCCGTCATACTGGTGGACGGTCACCGACGATCCCGCCGCGGCGACGGCGGCCGCCAGGCCCAACAAGCTCGACATCGAGATACTCCCCACGAGGCTGGGGCTCTGACTAACCGATTTCGAGCGCTGTCACACCTGAGACATGGCCGCCCCGGCCAAGCCATGCTCCGTAATAGGAAACGCCCGCCCCTGGGAGGAGGGGGCGGGCGTCATTGGGCCGGGGGACCCGCCGGAGCCGAGAGGGGAGGGGCTCCGGATTGCGGAATTGGGCGGACCGGGTCGATCAGCGGCGGGCGAGGCTGACCGGGGCCTGGGCGACCACCTTCTCGGCGACTTCGGCGCGGACGCCGGCCAGGCAGGTGGCGCGGTCGTTGGTGCGGCTGCCGGTGGTGACCATGTGTTCGCGGCAGAAGGCGCGGGCGGTCTGGTCGACCCGGGCGTTCAGCGTGTCCTGGCTGGAAGCGCTCACCATGTTCAGGTCGGAGACCTTCACGGCCGGGGCGGCGTGGGCGGCGGTCGACAGGGCGACGGCGGGGACGGTGGCCAGGACCAGGGTGGCGGCGCCGGCGAGGGTTTGGGCGAACTTGAACATGGTGGGCTCTCCGTTTTCATATCTGAATTTGTTGGGCCGTTTCTGTCCGGCCGATGGCTATTGAATACAGACGCACTACTCGAAAGTCCCGTTAAGTCTGGGTAATGACGTAGATTTAAGAGAATTACGGAAAGTACATGAATGACGAAACCGTCATGAACATTAGCGAGTCATTAGAATAGTGATTACCGGCTCGTAATCTTCTTCGCGGTCGGCTTGGGGGTGGCTTCCACCCAGGCGAAAGTCCGGCCACAGTCGGCGGCGTGAACATCCTGCTGATCACCCTCGACCAGTTCCGTGCCGACTGCCTGTCGGCGGCGGGCCATCCGATCGTGAAGACCCCGAACCTGGATCGACTATGCGCCGAGGGCGTGCGGCTGGCGCGGCACTACAGCCAGGCGGCGCCCTGCAGCCCGGGGCGAGCCAGCCTCTACACGGGGACCTACCAGCTCAATCACCGCGTGGTGGCCAACGGCACGCCGCTGGACCGGCGGCTGGACAATGTGGCCAAGGCGGCGCGACGGGCCGGCTATGTCCCGACCCTGTTCGGCTACACCGACCAGGCGGTCGATCCGCGCGACATCACCGATCCGGATGATCCCCGGCTGAAGAGCTGGGAAGGCGTGCTGCCGGGCTTCGAGGTCGGGCTGAACTTCACCACCCACGATCCGGGCGTGTTCGTCCGCTGGCTGCGCGAGCGGGGTCATGAGGTTCCGGACGACTATGAGGGCGCGGTCGGCGGCGAACCCTCGCGCCCGGCCGAGCACAGCCTGGCCGCCTTCCAGACCGACGTGCTGCTGGACTGGATCGCGCGCCAGGACGGGCCTTGGTTCGCCCATCTCAGCCATCTGCGCCCGCATCCGCCCTACGCCGCGGCGGGCCGGTTCGCCGCCATGTACGATCCGGCCGACATGCCGGCGCCGATCGCTCCGGCCGATGGCCGTCACCGGCTGCACGACGGGCTGATGCGTGGAGCCCTGGGCGCGCCGACCGATCCGGCCGCGATGGCGCACCTCAAGTCGC
>CAMFIW010000024.1 GCA_945952355.1 uncultured Phenylobacterium sp.
GGTCTTGACCAGGCCCTTCGCCTCGATGGCGTAATCAGGAAGGTTCATGCGGCTCTTTGCGCGGACGGGCGCGATTGACGGCTTAAGCTATGGTCGCATACCTAGGCCCGCGCGCCGCCAACTCCAAGCGCGGCGTCCGGAGAGTTTCATGGCCCGCAAAGCCCCCGCCAAAGACAAGGCCCCCGCCCAGACCATCAACGCGCCCGCGCCCGAAGTGGTGACCGTGCGCTCGAAGCGGGTCGCCTGCGACGGCGTGGGCGGCGCGCTCGGTCATCCGCGCACCTGGCTGGAGATGGGCGAGGCCGACTATGTCGAGTGCCTCTATTGCGATCGCCGGTTCGTCCTGGCCCACGGCTCCGAAGGCCTGGAGAACGAACTGAAGGCCCCGGGCGTCTACGAAGGCTCGCACGGGCACTAGGGCGCGGCCCTAACGCGACTCCAGAGTGGTCCTGTTGCGGTCCGGATTCCGCCAGCGGGCCGCGGAAGCGCTTCCTATATCGTCCTTCACCGCACGCCGGAGGAGGCCGAGATGTCCGACAACGCCAAGACGTTCCACCAGCTTCACCAGGGCCCCGAGGTCCTGGTCCTGCCCAATGCGTGGGATGCGGCCAGCGCCGCCCTGCTGAGCGACGCCGGCGCCAAGGCGGTCGCGACCTCCTCGGCCGCCGTCGCCTGGGCCCGCGGCTATCCCGACGGGGACACCGTGCCCGTGCCCGTGGTGCTCCAGGTGATCGCCGAGGCGGCCAAGGCCTCGAAGGTCCCGCTGACCGCCGACATCGAGGGCGGCTATACCGACGACCTCGCCTCCCTGGCCGAGACCATCAAGGGCGTGGTCGGCGCGGGCGCCGTGGGAATAAATCTCGAGGACGGGACCCGCGACCCGGAGCTGCACGCCCGCAAGGTCGAGACGGCGCGCAAGGCGGCGACGGCGGCCGGCGTCGACCTGTTCATCAATGCCCGAACCGACGTCTATCTGAAAAGCCTGGCCCAGGGCGAGGCGGCGCTGGCCGAGACGCTGAAGCGGGCGGAGCTCTATCGTTCGGCCGGCGCCAGCGGGATCTTCGTGCCCGGCCCCAACGACGCGGCCCTGATCGGCGAGCTGGTGAAGGGCGTCGCGCTTCCGTTGAACGTGATGTCGCGCGGCGGCGTGCCGAAGGTCCCGGAGCTGCAGGCGCTGGGCGTGCGCAGGCTGTCCTCGGCGACGGGCCTGTTCAACGCGGCCTTCACCGCGCTCATCAAGGCGACCGAGAGCTTCCTGCGCGACGGCGACCCGGACGCGCTGGCCGCGGTCGGCGGCGGGGTTCCGAACCTGAACAAGCGGTTCGGGTAGGGTCCACTCCCCCGAGTGTCATCCCGGTTTCCGCGTCAGCGGAAGACCGGGACCCATAGACACCGATTTTTCCGGAAGACCCCGTGCGTATGGATCCCGGTCTTCGCCTATGGCGAAACCGGGATGACACACGATGGTTGTCGCCCAAACGTGTCAGCAGGCGCGACTCCGGGGCGTGACCCGGCGGGGGCTTGATCCTATCTTCCCCGCATGACCGACACCGCCGAAGCCGCCCTTCCCGACCTGCCGCGCGACCTGACCCAGGACGGGCCGCCGATCCGGCTCTATCTGGTCGATGGCTCGGGGTTCATCTTCCGCGCCTTCCACGCGCTTCCGCCGCTGACCCGCAAATCGGACGGCCTGCCGATCGGGGCGGTCTCCGGCTTCTGCAACATGCTGTGGAAGCTCTTGGTCGACATGAAGGCCCAGGCCGACGCGCCGACCCACCTGGCGGTGGTGTTCGACCACTCGGAGAAGACCTTCCGCAACGCGCTGTACGACCAGTACAAGGCCCACCGGCCGCCGCCGCCCGAAGACCTGATCCCGCAGTTCCCGCTGGTGCGCGAGGCGACGCGGGCCTTCGGCGTGCCCAGCCTGGAGCTGCCCGGCTACGAGGCCGACGACCTGATCGCCGCCTATGCCTGCAAGGTGCGCGACCTGGGCGGCGAGGTGCTTATCGTCTCCTCCGACAAGGACCTGATGCAGCTGGTCGGCGAGCGGGTGTCGATGCTCGACACCATGAAGAACCTGAAGATCGGGCCCGAGCAGGTGTTCGAGAAGTTCGGGGTGAGCCCCGACAAGGTTGTCGACGTGCAGTCCCTGTGCGGGGACTCGGTGGACAATGTGCCCGGCGCGCCGGGCATCGGAATCAAGACCGCCGCCCTGCTGATCAACGAGTATGGCGACCTCGACACGCTCCTGGCCCGCGCCTCGGAGATCAAGCAGGACAAGCGCCGCCAGACGCTGATCGACTTCGCCGACCAGATCCGCCTGTCACGCCAGCTGGTGACGCTGGACTGCGACACCCCCCTGCCCGAACCGCTGGACGAGCTGAAGGTGGCCGATCCGGACCCGACCGTGCTGTCGGGCTTCCTGGAGGCGATGGAGCTGCGCACCCTGGGCCGCCGGGTGGCCGGCGGAACCGGGGCGACGCCTTCGGCCGCCATGCCCGCCGCGCCGGCCGCGGCGGCGCCCAAGGCCGCGCCGGGCCCGGTCGCCCACGGCCCGATCAACACCGCCGCCTATGCCTGCATCCGCGACCTCGCGACCCTGGACACCTGGATCGCGCGCGCCACGGCGGCGGGGGTCGTCGCCTTCGACACCGAGACCGACGCGCTCTCCTCGGCGACCGCCAACCTGTGCGGGGTGTCCCTGGCCATCACGCCGGGCGAGGCCTGCTACATTCCGGTCGGCCACGAGCACGAGGGCGGGCTGGCCCTGGAGGCGCCGGCCGACCTGACCCAGATCCCCTGCGAGGAGGTCATGGCGCGGCTGAAGCCGCTCCTGGAAGACCCCTCGGTGCTGAAGGTGGCGCAGAACGCCAAGTACGACATCGCCGTGCTGTCGCGGTACGGCATCGAGGTCGCGCCCGTCGATGACACCATGCTGATCAGCTATGTGCTGGAGGCCGGCGTCCACAAGAGCCACGGCATGGACGAGCTGTCCAAGCGGCTGCTGGATCACGAGCCGATCGCCTTCAAGCAGGTGACCGGGACCGGCAAGAACCAGAAGAGTTTCAAGCACGTACCGCTGGAGCCGGCGACCGCCTATGCGGCCGAGGACGCCGACGTCACCTTGAGGATCTACGACCACCTGCGCCCGCGCCTGCGGCCCGAGGGCCTGCTGACGGTCTACGAGACCCTGGAGCGGCCGATGCCGGCCGTCCTGGCCCAGATGGAGAATGCGGGCATCCGCGTCGATCCCGACGTGCTGCGCCAGCTCTCCAACGACTTCTCGGTGCGCATGGTCGAGCTGGAGGCCGAGGCCCACCGCCTGGCCGGCCACCCGTTCAACCTGGGCAGCCCCAAGCAGATCGGCGAGGTGCTGTATGGCGAGATGGGCCTGGCCTCGAAGCGGCTGACGGCCACGGGCGCCCAGGGCACCGACGCCTCGGTGCTGGAGGAGCTCGCCGCCCAGGGCCACGAACTGCCCCGCGTGCTGCTCGACTGGCGCCAGCTCTCCAAGCTGAAGGGCACCTATACCGACAACCTGGTGGCGGCGATCGCGCCGGACACGGGCCGCATCCACACCTCCTATTCGCTGGCCTCGACCACCACGGGGCGGCTGTCGTCCAACGACCCCAACCTGCAGAACATCCCGATCCGCACGGAAGAGGGCCGCAAGATCCGCAAAGCCTTCGTGGCCGAGCCGGGCAAGGTGCTGGTCAGCGCCGACTACAGCCAGATCGAGCTGCGCCTGCTGGCCCATATCGGCGACATCCCGCAGCTGAAGAAGGCTTTCGCCGACGGGTTGGACATTCACGCCTCGACGGCCTCGGAGATGTTCGGCGTGCCGATCGAGGGCATGCCGGGCGAGACCCGCCGCCGCGCCAAGGCGATCAATTTCGGCATCGTCTACGGCATCTCGGCCTTCGGCCTGGCCAACCAGCTGTCGATCCCGCAGGACGAGGCGGCGGCCTATATCAAGACCTACTTCGAACGCTTCCCCGGCATCCGCCAATACATGGACCGCACCAAGCAGGCGGCGCGGACCCAAGGCTTCGTGACCACCATCTTCGGACGCAAGGTCAATATCCCGGCCGTGGCCTCCAAGAGTGCGGCCGAGCGGGCCTTCGGCGACCGGGCGGCGATCAACGCCCCGATCCAAGGGGCGGCGGCCGACATCATGCGCCGCGCCATGATCCGCATGCCGGATGCGCTAACCCAGGCCGGGCTGTCGGCCAGGATGCTGCTGCAGGTGCACGACGAACTGGTGTTCGAGGCGCCGGAGGCCGAGGCCGACGCGCTGATCGCGGTCGCCAAGCGGGTGATGGAGCGGGCGGCCGAGCCGGCCGTCTCGATCAGCGTGCCGCTGGTGGTCGAGGCCCGCGCCGCCGCCAACTGGGACGACGCGCACTAGGACGCCTCAGACCCCGGAGAGGTGCAGCAGCACGCCGGCGCCCGCACAGGCCAGCAGGACGCGGATCACGCCGATCCGGAAGCCGAACACGGCTATGGCCGCCGCGATCGTCAGGGCTAGGCTGGCCAGGTTCAGGCTGCTGAGCACCGGCGCCTCCAGCATCGTGCCTGGGACGGCGTGTGGGCGGACCTGAGCGAACAACACGTGCAGGCCGAACCAGACGGCCAGGTTGGTGATCACCCCCACCACCGCCGCCGTGATCGCCGATAGAGCCGCGTTGAGCGCGCGGGCGCCGCGCAGGGCCTCGACATAGGGTGCGCCGAGGAAAATCCAGAGGAAGCAGGGAGTGAAGGTCACCCAGGCGGTGACCAGACCGCCGAGCATGCCGGCGACCAGCGGCGGCAGGCCCGTTTCCGCGCGGAAAGCGCCCATGAAGCCCACGAACTGAACCACGATGATCAGCGGGCCGGGCGTCGTCTCCGCCATGCCGAGACCGTCCAGCATCTCCCCGGGTTTCAGCCAGCCGAAGACACCCACAGCCTCCTGGGCGACATAGGCCAGGACCGCGTAGGCGCCGCCGAAGGTGACCACCGCCATCTTGCTGAAGAACAGAGCGATGCGGGCGAAGGGGCTGTCCCAGCCGAGGCCAAGCCCCAAGGCCGCCACCGGCGCCAGCCAAAGGGCGAGGATCGCGGCGGCGGTCAGCAGGGAGTGTCGCGGGTTCGGCCGCGCATGAGCCGGAATCGCCTCGCCGAGCAGGCTCTGCGCGTCGGGATAGGCGTCGACGGGGCCGCCGGCGTGGGGTCCGCCGACGAAGGCGGGGAGAGCGGCCCGGCCGCCGGCGAAGCCGATGAGGCCCGCCGCGAGGATGATCAGCGGGAACGGCGCGCCGAACACGAAGATGGCGACGAAGGCGCTGGCGGCGAGGGCGACCATCCAGCCGTTTCGCAGCGCGCGGCGGCCGACGCGCGCCACGGCGTCGGCGACGATCACCAGAACCGCCGCCTTCAGGCCGAAGAACAGGGCGCCGACCGCGCCGATATGGCCGAACGCCGCATAGAGCAGGCTGAGGCCCATCAGGGCCGCGAAGCCCGGGGCGATGAACAGGAGGCCGGCCACCAGCCCGCCCGCCAGGCGGTTCATCAACCAGCCGACATAGATGGCGAGTTGCAGGGCCTCGGGGCCGGGCAGGAGCATGCAGTAGTTGAGCGCGTGCAGGAACCTGCGCTCGCCGATCCACCGCTTCTCCTCGACGAGGATGCGATGCATGACCGCGATCTGGCCGGCCGGTCCGCCGAAGCTTAAGGCCGCCACCCGCGCCCAGACCTTGGCCGCCTCGCCAAGCGGAACCGGGCCGCGTGCATCATCGGAGACAGGCTGGTCCACGCACGCTCCCCCATCGGCTGGAGCCCACCTGATAGTCCGCGCGGCATGGCCTGAACAGGCGCGGGATCGTGTGACGATGTCCTGGAGTTCGGACCATCCGACAGGCGGATGGTGGAGCCGAGGGGAGTCGAACCCCTGACCTCCTCATTGCGAACGAGGCGCTCTACCAACTGAGCTACGGCCCCAGGAGGCGCGGAATAAGCGTTTTCGGACCCGCCCTGTCAAGCGGGCGTTTGCGCCCAGTTGCCACGAGGCCTCGCAGACCGCTAAACCGGGGCTATGGGAAGCTTCCTCTTCTTCGTTATCAGCGGCCTCATGACGGCGCTGGTCTGGGCGATCATCATCAGCGCGATCCTGTCGTGGCTGGTCGCGTTCGACGTGATCAACCTGCGCAACCAGTTCGTCTACAACATCTCCCGCTTCCTCGACGCGGTGACGCGGCCGGTTCTACGGCCCTTCCAGCGCTTCATCCCTCCGCTCGGCGGCGTGGATATCACCCCGATCATCGCCTTGCTGGTGATCCAGGGCGCACAGATGTACCTGCTGCCGCTGATCTTCCAGCCGCTGATCGCGGTCGCCGGTTGAGCCGATGCGGCTGGCGGTGCGGGTCACGCCCAAGGGCGGGCGCGACGCCGTGGACGGCTGGGCGGTGGACGCCGCCGGACGGCCGCATCTTAAGGTCAGGGTGAGCGCCGCGCCGTCGGACGGCGAGGCCAACGCCGCGGTGGTCGCCCTGCTGGCCAAGACCCTGAAGGTTCCGCGCTCGACCGTGCGCCTGGTCGGGGGTGAGACCGCCCGTCTGAAGATGCTGGAGATCGCGGACCTGCCCCCCGAAGCGCTGGCGGCCGCGTTCGGGCCGCCGCCAGCCTAGGGCCTAGGGATTGTAGGCCCGCTCGCCGTGGGCCGACATGTCGAGGCCCTCGTCGATCGCCTCGTCGGTGGCGCGCAGGCCGGTGGTGCGGCGCACGATGAAGACAAGGGCCAGGGTCGCGATCCCCGACCAGGCGCATACCGCCAAGACGCCTATGAGCTGGGTCACGGCCTGGCCGGCCATGCCGACCCCGGCCGCATAGCCCGCGCCGCCGGCCGCCGGAGCCGCCAAGATCGCGACCAGTAGGGTCCCCAGGATGCCGCCGACGCCGTGGACCGCGAACACATCGAGGCTGTCGTCGACGCGCAGGCGATGCTTCACCAGCTCGACGGCGTAGAAGCAGACGACGCTGCCCGCCGCGCCCAGCAGGACGCCGCCGAGCGGCCCCACGAAGCCGGAGGCCGGGGTGACGGTGGCGAGGCCCGCCACCACGCCGGTGACCAGGCCCACCATGCTGGAGCGCCCGAAGCGGACCCGCTCGATCACCGCCCAGACCAGGCCGGCGGCGGCGGCCGACATGTGTGTGGCGACCAACGCGGCGCCCGCGTCGCCGTTTGCGGCCAGCGCGCTGCCGGCGTTGAAGCCGTACCAGCCGACCCAGAGCATGCCGGCGCCCATCATGGTCATGCCGGGATTGTGCGGCGGCGACAGGTCGCGGGGATAGCCGTCGCGCGGACCGAGCCGCCAGGCGACCAGCAGGGCCGAGACCCCCGCCGTGGCGTGGACCACCAGGCCGCCGGCATAGTCCATGACGTGGCGGGCCTGCAGCCAGCCGCCGCCCCACACCCAGTGGCAGACCGGCGCATAGACCACGAGCAGCCAAAGCGCGGAGAACAGCAGGACGGCGGAGTACTTGATGCGCTCGACGAAGGCGCCGACGATCAGGGCCGGGGTGATGATGGCGAAGGCCATCTGGAAGGCGAAGAAGACCGTCTCGGGCAGACCCGAGCTGATCGCGCCGCGGCCGACCGACAGCAGGCCGACCTTGGCGAGGTCGCCGACCAGCGGGCCGGTCCCGGAGAAGGACAGGCTGTAGCCGCCGAGCAGCCAGACCAGCGAGGCCAGGCAGGCGATGGCCACGCAGTGGGCCATGACCGACAACACGTTCTTGCCGCGCACCAGGCCGGCATAGAAAAGGGCCAGGCCCGGGAGGGTCATGAACAGGACCAAGGCCGTGGCGGCGAGGATCCAGGCCGTGTCGCCATGATCCGGCGCGGCGGCCGGCGCCTGGGCCAGGGCCGGCCCCGCAAGCGCCGTCGCGATCGCAAGGGCGCCCGCGCCCGTCCAAGACCTAGCCGTCATGACGAAATCCCCCGCGCCCCTTTGGCGGGGCTGTCGGGGGATATCAGCTACATGAGCCGTGCCGATTTTGCAGGCGGAAAGCTCAACCGCCCGCGCATTTTTTGTGCAGGCCCTCGCGAGCCTGGACCGTCAGGCTGCGATGGCCGTGTCCGCCGGCTGGACCTGGTCCAGCGACAGCAGGCTGACGATGCCGGTCTCGGTGGTCATGACGCCGGCCACGAAGGCCGCCGATTCCCCTGAGCCGACATCCGGCGCCGGCTGGATCAGGCCCTCGGTGACCGTGAGGATGTCGCTGACAGCGTCGACCACGAGGCCCATCTGGACCTCGCCGATCTGGGCCACGACGACGACGGACGACGAGTTGGGCTCGGCCGGGCCGAGGCCCAGGCGCGCGCCGAGGTCGATCACCGGCAGGATGGCCCCGCGCAGGTTCATCATGCCCAGCACGTGCGGCGGGGCGTGCGGCAGCGGGGTCGCCGCGGTCCAGCCGCGGATCTCGCGCACCGCCATGATGTCGATGGCGTAGGCTTGGTCCCCGATGCGGACCGAGATCAACTCGGCGCCCGGGGCGGGAATGCGGGACGTATCCATGCTCAGAACTCCTCCCAGGAGTCGGTTTCGGGCGCCAACCGGGCCGCCGTCGCCGCGCCGGAGGCGTAGGCTGGGGATCGGTTTCGGGTGGGCCGGGGGCTCGATCGTTCGGCCCGAGGCGTCGCCGGCCTGTCGCCCACACGGAACTGGGCCATGAGCCGCGCGAGCTCCTTGGCCTCCGTGGCGAGCGCGTGGCTGGCGGCGGTGGACTGTTCGACCATGGCCGCATTCTGCTGCGTAACCTGATCCATTTGATTAACAGCCGTGTTGACCTGGTGCAGCCCCGTGGCCTGCTCCTGCGCGCTGGCGGCGATCTCGCCCACAACGCCCGTGATCTCGGTCACCTGGGACACGATCCGCTGCAACGCGGCGCCGGTTTCACCCACCAGGCTGACCCCCGCGCCGACCTGCTGGGCGGAGGCGGTGATGAGGGCCTTGATCTCCTTGGCGGCTTCGGCGGAGCGCTGGGCGAGGGCGCGGACTTCCGAGGCCACGACCGCGAAGCCCTTGCCGGCGTCGCCGGCGCGGGCCGCCTCGACCCCGGCGTTCAGGGCCAGAAGGTTGGTCTGGAAGGCGATCTCGTCGATCACCCCGATGATCTGGCTGATCTGCTGGGCCGAAGCCTCGATCTCGCCCATGGCGTCGACCGCTTTGCGGACGACCTCGCCCGAAACCTCGGCGTCCTTGGCCGCCTGGCCCACCACGTTGCGCGCGTGGTTCGCGCCCTCGGCCGTCTTGCGCACCGTGGCGGTGATCTGGTCGAGGGCCGCGGCGGTCTCTTCCAGGCTGGCCGCCTGCTGCTCGGTGCGGCGCGACAGGTCGTCGGCGGCGGTCGAGATCTCGCCGGCCCCGTTGGTCATCGCCCCGGCGCTCTCCGAAATGCCGCGCATCGTGGTCTGCAACGCCTCGGCCGTGGCGTTGAAGTCGGCGCGCAACTGCTCGTATTCGGGCGCGAAGGCCTGGGAGACGCGGCTGGTCAGGTCGCCGCCGGAGAGCCGCGACAGACCGTCGGCCAGCCCCGCGACCACCGCCGCCTGCTGGCGGGCGGCCTCGGCCTGGGCCTGCTCGTTGCGAGCGCGTTCGGCTTCCGTGACGCGGCGCTGTTCGGCGGCCTCGCCTTCCAGGGCCCGCTTCTGGATTGCGGCGTCCTTGAAGCTCAGCACAGCCTTGGCCATCTCGCCGACTTCGTCTCCGCGGCCCAGGGCCGGGACCTCGACCGAATTGTCGCCCGCGGCCAGGCGCCCCATGGTCCCGGTCATGGCCCGCACCGGCGCGGCGATGGCGCGCGTCAGCAGCCAGGCCATGGCTGCCGCGACGCCCAGCGCGACCACGGTGCCGACCGCCAGGGACCATTGAGCTTCGTGGATCGCCTTCTGTTGGTCACCCCATCGCTTCGCGACCAGCGCTTCCTGCGCCTTCATGGTGTCGCCCTGGATTTCACGCACCTTCGCCAGGCGCAGGGTGTCGACGAGGGCGCGCCCATCCGCCGCCGTGGCGGGGTCTTTCAGCAGTGCGACCTGATGCTCGGTCTGAACACGCCAATCATCGACCGCAGCGCGCATCTGGTCGGCGCGTGCGCGCTGCTCGGCGCGGGTCGTGCGGGCGCGGAAGGCGGCCAGGTGGCTGTCCAGCTCGGCGCCGTACTTCGAGTAGTTTTCCAGAAACTTCGGTTCGCCGGTCGCCGCGAAGGCGCGCACGGCGTTCTGTTGCTCCACCGCGTTCTGAAGCACCGCGTTGACGTCCTTGCTGTTCATGTAGCTGACGTTGTTCTTGCGCGCCATGTCGAGCGTGGTGCTCAGCGCCGAGAACAGAACGCCCGCGTCGATGATGAATACCGCAAGTATGAGCGCGAACGCCGCGCTCAGTTTGCCAGAAATCTTCAAGTTCGCGAGGTTCACGGCAGGTCCCTGTTGGTGACGAGGAAATCGCCTGAGCCTTAGCCGCGTCACTCTTATGGCCGGTTAACCTGGCTTAAGCATGACTTGACACGTTGTCGCACCGCTGAGCTTCATCGAACGTTGAAATGGCGACGGACAACTCAGGCTGGACTTTGTACAACTTGACATAGGCGTCAGGAATGGGGGCTGGCGCACGCGGGGCCGCCGTCCCAGATTGGCGACATGGCTTCCCGTTCCGACCTCGCGCGCCTGATCGATGAGGCGCGATACATCACGGCCTTCACTGGCGCTGGAATTTCGACCGAGTCCGGCATTCCCGATTTCCGATCGCCCGGCGGCGTGTGGAGCAGGATGAAGCCCATCCAGTTCGGCGATTTCGTGCGCGACCCCGATATGCGGCGCGAGGCCTGGAGCCGGGCCTTTTCCGGTCGCGCCGGCTGGACCGGCCGGGCGCCGAACGCCGGCCACATGGCGCTGGCCCGCCTCGCCGAGAGGGGCAAGCTGAAGAGCGTCATCACCCAGAACGTCGACAACCTGCACCTGGACTCAGGGCTCACCACCAACCAGGTGATCGAGCTGCACGGCAACGCCAGCTACGCTACTTGCCTGGAATGCGGCCTGCGCCACGAGATCGACGACCTGCGGCCCGCCTTCGTCGAGCGAGGCGAGATCCCAGCCTGCCGTGAGTGCCTGGGCCTCGTAAAGACCGCCACCATCTCGTTTGGCCAGGCCATGCCGGAAGCGCCGATGATACGGGCGGAGGCGGAGACGCTGGCCTGCGACCTCTTCCTGGTCCTGGGCTCGTCCCTAGTGGTCTATCCGGCCGCCGGATTTCCGCTGATCGCCAAGCGCAACGGGGCCCGCCTGGCTATCGTCAATCGCGAGCCGACCGAGCTGGATGGTTTCGCTGATCTGGTGCTGAACGACGAGATCGGGCCGGCCCTGAGCGAGATCATCCCGTGAATTTTGCGAGAAATCGTCTCAGGGGGCTTCGCTTTTTGGCCTGAAGACACTAAGTGCCCGGGCCATGATCCATCCGAAGAACTCTACTTTTAACGACCGTCAGGCCGCGTCGGCGGCCGCCAAGAAGGCCCTGCTCGAAAAACTGAAGCCGCGGCCGACCGTCACCGACCCGAACCTGGGCCAGCGCAAGGCCGAGCGGGAGCTCGAGCTGGAGATCCTCCGCGAAGAGCGCCGCAAGGAGCGTGAGACCCGCCGGGCCGAGAACGAGCGCCTCGAAGCGATCCGCCGCGAGGAAGAGCTGCTCGACCAGGAAGCCCGCGAGCTGGCTCTGCGCGCCGCCCAGAAGGCCGCCCGCGACGCCCGCTACGCCGCGCGCAAGCAGCGCCGCAAGTAAGACCTAGGCCTTACGCGCCGGGATCACCGGCAGCACCACCTGGGACGGACGCGCCCGGTCCATGAAGACCGTGTTGCGCGCGATGCGCCGTGGGCCGGCCGAGCCCTCGGGCGCGCCCGTGTTCGGATTGACGTCGAAGTGCGGAAAGTTGGACGAGGACACGTCCAGCCGGATGCGATGCCCCATCTTGAAGAGGTTCGAGGTCGGGAAGCACTCGACGAGGATTTCCGCCACCTCGCCGGGCGCGATCATTTCCGGCCGCTCCCAGGACTTCCGGTAGCGCAGACGCAGAATTCCGTCCGTCAGGTTCATCGCATAGCCCTGAGGATAGTCCGGATTGGGCGGATGGACGTCCACCAGCTTGACCGTGACGTCGGTGTCCGGCCCGTCTGTGGCCACCCACAGCCGGGCGACGATCGGACCGGTGACCTCGAGATCGGCGGCCAGCGGCTCGGTCTCGAAGCTCAGCACGTCCGGCCGGTCCTTCAGCGCACGCCCCGGCTCGGTCGTTCCGAAGAAGGCGGGCCCCTCGCGCTGGTCGAAGGCGCCGCCGCGCATCACCGGCTCGCCCGAGGTGATCGAGCCGCCGCAGCTTGGAACCGGACGATCCGGATCGAACAGGAAGGAGCGCGCGCCCTTGGCCGGGACCTCTGTCGAAAGGCGGCCGTCGGCGTGCAGGTGATAGGCGGTCGGCCGCGCGTCGGGGATCGGCCAGTCGGCCTCCGTCCGCCAGCGCCCGCCGTGGTCCATGCGTCCCGACGCGATCTTCCGGCCCGAGCCACCGCCCATCACGAACAGACGTACTGCGGGCTCCGTCTCGGCCCCCGTGCGCACGCCCTTCAACCAGGTGTCGAACCAGCGCAGCCGCAGGGTCAGATGGTCGGGGGCCAGATGTCCGTCGAGAGTCGCCTGCGGCCCGAAATCCACGTCGCCCGCATAGGTCAGCGAGCGGTCGCCGTGAGTCCACGGTCCGAGGATCAGGCGCACCGGCCCGCGCTTTAGCGCCTTCAGGCCCACATAGTTGTCGGTCGCCGTCCGCGGATAGGGGTCGTACCAGGACGACATGTGGACCATCGGGGCGTCGCAGAACTGCGGGTAGAAGCCCTGGGCGTAGATCCCGAGCTGCTTCCAGAAGCCGTCGAAGACCCCGTGCTCCCACTGGTCGAACACGTAGGTTTCGTATTCCGGGGCCGGTGTGAGCGGCGAGCGCCCCCGAGCCCAGGGCATGCGGGCGAACCAGGCCTTGATGTCGATAGCCTTGAGGGCCGCGACGGCCTTCGGGTCGTTGGCCACGGCCGGGCTCTCGAAGGCCGAGCGGTAAGCCCAGGTGACCTGCTTCAGTTCGAAGGCGCCGCCCTGGCGGATGCCGCCCTGGTAGGCGTTGGAGAACCCGCCGGAGTCCAGGAACATGGCCGCCACCCCGGGCGCGCCGGCGCAGCCCAAAGCGCCCTGGGTATGGGCCGCATAGGACAGTCCCATGGTGCCGATCTTGCCGTCGCACCACGGCTGGGCGACGATCCAGGCGCAGCAATCGTAGCCGTCGAGCCCGTCGCTGAGATACTTCACGAATGCGCCCTGCGAGCCGTAGCGGCCGCGACAGTCCTGGTAGATCACCACATAGCCGCGCGAGACGAAGTAGGCGGCGACCTCGGCGCGGGACTTGGGCTTGGGGTCGGTCGCGGTGCGCTCGGATCGCGAATCCACCGTCTTTCCGTAGGGCGTCCGCTCCAGGATGACCGGGAACCGGCCCTCGACGGGCCTGCCGTCACGGGCCGGCCGGTAGATGTCGGTCGCGAGCCGCACGCCGTCCCGCATGGTCACCATGACGTCGGAGGCGAGCGAGACCTCGTAGGGCGCCTCGGCCTTAGCCCGGCCGGCGGCCACAATGGACCCGGCCAGCGCCGCGAAACCCCTGCGGGTCCAACCTGTCATGCCCGGCCCTCGCCCTGGTTCGCCCCCAGCCTAGCGGCCCGCGGCCCGCTTGGCGATGCGCGGCCCGCGTGTCATCGTCGCGCCAAATCTGTCTTCTTGTGGAAACCGACCGCATGATCATCGCCGCTCTCGCCAGCCTCGTCCTGATGGCCGAAGCCGCGCCACCCGCCGCCCAGCCCGTCGCCCCCGGCGCGGACAAGCCCAAGCTCATATGCAAGAAGGTCACGCCGATCGGATCGCGCATGCCGACGAAGGTCTGCCAGACGCCGGAGCAGATCGCCCAGGAGCGGGCCGACGCCAAGCAGCTCACCCAGGACATGCAGAAGATCAATCCCGAACAGATCCGTTG
>CAMFIW010000025.1 GCA_945952355.1 uncultured Phenylobacterium sp.
GGCGCACCTCGCCCTGGTCGGGCCGACGCAGGGCGGCGAGGCAGGCCAGCAGGGTCGACTTGCCGGCCCCGTTCGGGCCGACGATGGCGGTGACCTGGCCCGCTGCGAAGGCGGCGTCGATCCCGGCGAGAACCTGCTTGCCGCCGAGGCGAACCTGGAGGCCGGCGGCGGTGAGCGCGGTCATGCGATCCTCCGGCGCATGGACATCAGCAGGCCGAAGAAGAACGGCCCGCCGAGGGCGGCCATGGCGACGCCCAGCTTCACCTCGCCGGCGGCGGGGGTAAGGCGCACGGCGATGTCGGCGGCGAGGACCAGGACCGCGCCGCCGAGCGCGCTGGGGATCAGCAGCGCGCCGGGCCGGGCGCCGACGATCGGTCGAAGCAGATGGGGCACGATCAGGCCGACGAAGCCGATGACGCCGGTGACCGCGACACTGGCGCCGGCAGCGAGCGCCACGCCGAGCGCCAGGAACCAGCGGGTGCGGGTCATGTCGACGCCGAGCGAACGGGCGCCGGCCTCGCCGAGGGTGAGCGCGTCGAGGGCGCGGCCGGTGAGCAGCATCAGCGCGCAGCCGCCGATCACCAGGGGCGCGGCGAGCTTGACCTCATCGACGCTGCGGTCGGCCAGCGAGCCCATCAGCCAGTTGACGATCTCGTTCACCGCCCACGGGTTGGGGGCGAGGCTGAGGGCCAGGGCGACGCCGGCGCCGGCCATGGTCTGGAGCACGACGCCGGCCAGCAGGAAGGTGACGATGCTCGATGCATTGCCGGCCAGGGCCATCAGCAGCAGGACGGCGGCCAGGGCGCCCGCCATGGCGGCGGCGGCGATGACCCAGGGCGCCTGCGCGCCGGCCCCGAGATAGAGGGTCAGCACGGCGCCGAGGGCGGCCAGCGAAGAGACGCCAAGCGCGCCGGGATCGGCCAGGGGGTTGCGGGTGTAGCCCTGCATGGCCGCGCCGGAGAGACCGAGCGCGGCGCCGACCAGGACGCCCAGCACCGTGCGCGGCAGGCGCAGGTCGAAGATGATCGGCCAGCGCGGGTCGGCGTGGTCGGTCCAGGCGGAGAACGGCACCCAGACCTTGCCGGCGGCCAGGCTGACGAGGGCCAGGGCGGCGATGAGGGCGAGAAGGATGGCGATGGCGGCGAGAGGGCGGAGGCGGGTCATGACACCGCGCCTTTGAAGATTTGGAACCACGAAAAACACGAAAAACACGAACGTTCGGCGGCGCGGCCGAGCCTCGCTGACCGCGCGCGGAGCGCGCCCTTAAGCGACCTGCCGAGCCTCAGGCAAACTGTTCGTGTGGTTCGTGTGGTTCGTGGACCTTTGCTTTCAGCCTCGAAGGCTCCGAAGCGCTCGAAGGATTGTCTACGAGCCATGCGAACGGGAGCCAGGCTCGGCGACATCGGCTGTCGGACGGGTCGCGCTTCGCGCGGAGCGCTGCTGAGCCGTTCGTGCTTTTCGTGTTTTTCGTGGTTCCAGATCTTTTGAGTCATCGGCGGGACTCCAGGGCGTCTCGGCGGGCCTGGGCGAGCATCCGGGCGGCTTCGATGAGGACGGGGCCGCCGCAGAAGGTGAGGTTCTGGGGGAAGCTCGCGCGGTGCATGCGGGGGCCGACGGCGGCGAGGGCGGGGTGGCGCAGGACGCGATCGGCCCAGGTGGGGGCGCCGGGGTGGCCCTGGCCGGCGAGGAGGACGTCGGGCGGGTCGGCGATCAGGCGCTCCAGCGGAATGTCGCCGGTGCGCTTGAGGCCATAGCGGCCGGCGGCGTTCACGAAGCCGGTGCGGCGCATCATCTCGTCCATCATGGTGCCCGGCGCGGTGGCGAAGCCACCCGACTGGTAGGTGACGGCGGTGAGCGGCCGCGCGCCCGGCGGCGGGGCGGCGGCGGCGAGCGCCTGGCGGATGCGCGCGACCAGCACCTCGCCGCGTTCCGGATGGCCGACGGCCTGGGCCACTTGCCGGACCTGGGCCAGGCTCTCCTCGACGCTCATCGGCACGCCGAACAGCTCGGTGTGGACGCCCAGGCGCTTCAGCGCCGCGCGGGTGGCGGGCGAGGAGTGGCGGGCGGTGAGCACGAGGTCGGGGCGCAGGGCCACGATCTCCTCGGCGGTCTCGTAGGTGTAGGGGAACGTCAGGCCATAGGCGCCGCTGCTCGTGCTCGTCGGCTCGTGGCTGTAGTGGCTGATGGCGGCGATCTGGCCGCGATCGGCGACCTGCAGGACGATCGCGTCCAGGCAGGGGTTCAGCGAGACGATCCGCTGCGGGCGCGCGGACGCGCTCCCTGCCGCCAGCAGGGCCAGAGCCGCTGCAAGGGCGGCGGCCGGCCTCAAAAGTCGATCCCGCGCTGGGCCTTGATGCCGGCCTCGAACGGATGCTTGACCAGGGTCATCTCGGTGACGAGGTCGGCGATGGCCAGGAGCTCGGGCTTGGCGTTGCGGCCGGTGACGACGACGTGCTTGTCGCGCGGGCGAGCCTCCAGGTCGGCGACCACCTTGGCGATGTCGAGATAGTCGTAGCGCAGGGCGATGTTGAGCTCGTCGAGCAGGACGAGGTCGAGGCCGGGATCGTGCAGCATCTCGACCGAGATCTTCCAGGCGGCCTCGGCGGCCTCGATGTCGCGGGCGCGGTCCTGGGTGTCCCAGGTGAAGCCCTGGCCCATGATCTCGTAGCGGACGTCATCGGGGAAACGCATGAAGAACTGGCGCTCGCCGGTGATCCACTTGCCCTTGATGTACTGGACGATGCCGACCTTCTGCTTCCAGCCGAGCGCACGGGCGACCATGCCGAAGGCGGCGGTGGACTTGCCCTTGCCGTCGCCGGTGTGGACCAGGAGCAGGCCGGGCGCGTCGGTCTTCTCGGCCATCAGGGCGTCGCGCTCGGCCTTCAGCACCTTCATCGCGGCGTTGTGGGCGGCGTTCTTCTCGTCCTCGGTGGTCATGGCAGGGTCTCCAGGGCCGATTGCAGGCGAGGCCAGGCGTCATGCGGCGGCAGGCCGAACCTGAGCCAGGTCGGGTCGTGGGAAAAGGGGCGGACGAGCACGCCTTGCCGGCAGAGCGCCTCGAAGCGGGCGGCGGCATCGGGGTGGCGAACCAGGTGGAAGAGGGCCGTGGCGCCGACCGGTTCGAACCCGGCGGCGGCGAGAAGGCCCGCGAGGCGCTCGCCGTCCTCGGCGAGGCGGGCGCGGGTGGCCGCGGCCCAGTCGGGATCGGAATAGGCTCCACGGCCGGCGGCCAGGGCCTCGGCGGAGATCGGCCAGTCGCCGAGCCGGGCGCGCAGGCGCTCGATGAGGCTCGGCTCGGCGAGGACGAAGCCGAGGCGGACACCGGCCAGGCCGTAGAACTTGCCGAACGAGCGCAGCACCACCAGGCGCGGGATCGCGGCGGCGGCGAGGCTGAGCCGGGGCGTGGCGTCGACGAAGGACTCGTCGAGGAGGGTCCATCGTCCGCGTTCGGAGCGATGGCGGGCCAGGGCCTCCAGCCCGGCGGGATCGAGGCGGGCGCCGTCGGGATTGTTGGGGTGGACCAGGATCAAGGCCTGGGCGGTGGCGGCCTCCAGCCCGGAGAGGGCGATCGGCTTGGACGACAGGCCGGCGGCGGCCCAGGCCTGGGCGTGGCCGTCATAGGTGGGCTGGACGATGGCGACGTTCTGGGCGCCGGTCAGCGTCGGCAGGGCGCGCAGGCCGGCCTCCGCGCCGGGGACCGCGCAGATGCGCGCCGGATCGGCGCCGAAGGCCGCGGCGGCGAGGTGTTCGAGCTCGGCCAGGGCCTGCGGGTCGGGCAGGCGCGCGAGGTCGTCGGCGCTGGCCCGGGGGCCGGGCCAGGGTTGCGGGTTGACGCCCGTCGACAGGTCGAGCCACGGCTGGGGCGCGTCCGGAAACGCCCCCCGCGCCGCCGAGAGGCGACCGCCGTGGTGGTGGAAAGCGCTCACCATCCCTTCTCCCCTTGCGGGAGAAGGTAGCCTGCGAAGGCAGGCCGGATGAGGGGTCGCGCAGCTTGGCCGGACCTGGCCCCTTCGGGCCGCGGAGACGGAATGAGAGGCCCGAGAGACCCCTCATCCGACCCCGCTCCGCGGGGCCACCTTCTCCCGCAAGGGGAGAAGGAGACCTGCGCGATGGCCGTCATCCTCCTAGAACGAGGCCCGGAGGCCGAGATAGGCGGCGCGGCCGACGGAGCCGTAGTTCTTGGTGGTCTCGTAGGACGTGTCGGTGGCGTTCTCGATGCGGCCGTAGATCTCCAGGCCGTTGGCGAACGGATAGGAGGCCCGGGCGCCCAGCAGGGTGTAGCCGCGCAGCTTGGTGGTGTTGGCCGCATTGTCGAAGGCCGGGCCGACATAGCGCAGGTCGGCGGCGGTCACGAGGCCGATGGGCCAGGTATGGCTGGCCGAGACATAGGCCTGGTGCTCGGGCCGGCGGGTGAGCAGCTTGCCGAGATTGGCCGAGCCTGGGGCGTCGTTCTCCGCATGGCTCCAGGTGTAGTTGGCGTCGATGTCGACCTCGCCCACCGTGGCCGAGCCGGTGAGCTCGACGCCGTGAGCCTTGGTGCGGGCGATGTTGTCGTAATAGCCGAAGCGGCTGACGCCGCCGGGCCTGCAGAGCGGCGCGGTCGACGAGGCCGCGCAGGAGACGAAGTCGATCTGGTTGGTGGTGCGCCGCTCGAACCAGGTGGCGGAGACCACGGCCTTGGCGACCTCGAAATGGTGCTCGACGCCGGCGTCCCAGCTGTCGGCTTCCTCCGGGTTGAGCGCCGCGTTCCCGTACTGGCTGAAGAGTTGATAGAGGGTCGGCGCCTTGAAGCCCTGGCCGAAGCTGGCGCGGGCGATGGTGTGGCCGTCGTTGAGCCGCCAGGCCAGCGCGACCTGGGCGGTGTCGTGGTCGCCGAAGGTGTCGTGGCTGTCGTGGCGCAGGCCGGCGGTGAGCGTCAGGTCGGGGACGATCTCGCCGATCGCCTGGACGTAGAGGCTGTCGATCTTGGCGTGGCCGCGGATCGGGGTCGGATGCGGGTCGAAGGCCGAGGGCGAGGCCGAGCGCATGTCGGACCGCTCGCTCTCGGCGCCGAAGGTGGCGCGCCAGTCGGCTGGCAGGCTCAGCACGCCCTGATACTCGATGCGGCGATTGTGGCCGGCGGCGTCGAAGGTCTTGGTGGTGACCGCCTGGGTCGGATCATAGTTGGCGCGATCGGTGTCGGTGTAGCCGTAGGCCAGCCGGCTCTTCAGCGGGCCGGTGACGAGGTTCAGGCCCGCATAGGCGACCAGGTCCTCCGTCGTGCCGTATTCGGCGTCGTCGGCGAAGACGTAGGCCGGGGGCGGGAAGCCGTCGAACTGGTTACGGCCGCGCGACCAGACGGCGCGCAGGTCGAGGTCGGCGGTCTCGGTGAGCTTGAGGTTCGCCCGGCCGCTGACGCCGGCGTTCTGGTAGCCGTCCTTCTCCGACCCGTAGCGATAGGCCGAGACGCCGTCGGTGGTGAGGTAGCCGCCGGCCAGGCGCCAGGCGACGCGGTCGGTCTTGCCGCCGAGACCGGCGCGGACATAGGCGCTGGCCATGGAGCCGATCTCGGCGCTGGCCGAGCCCTCGAGATCCTTGGTGGGTTCGGCGGTGACGATGTTGACCACGCCGCCGATCGCCTGGCCGCCCCAGAGGGTGGACTGGGCGCCGCGCAGGACCTCGATGCGGGCGACGTCGCCGGCCAGGAGGTTGGCGAAGTTGTAGCCGCCGCCGGTGGAGGACGGGTCGTTGAGCTTGACCCCGTCGATGACCACCACGGTCTGGTCGGTCTCGGCGCCACGGATGCGCAGCGAGGTGGTCTCGCCGGGGCCGCCGTTTCGGCTGAAGCTGACGCCGGGCGTGGTCGCCAGCAGGTCGGAGACGATCACCGCCTGGCGGGCCTTGAGCTCGGCGGCGCCGACCACCGTGACCTGCTGGCCGATGTGGTCGAGGCGCTCGGGCGCTCGGTTGGCGACGACCACCAGCTCGCCGACATCGGCGGGGGCGTCGTCGGCCAGGGCGGGCGTTGCGAAAAGGACGGCCAGGGCGGCCGTGGCGAGCAGTCGGGTCTTCATTCGGGTCATCCCCCTTCACGTGGCGACGGACCGGAACGGGTGCGGGGAAAGGGTGCGGACGCGCCCCGTCGCCCACGCTCGCGCGCGGTCCAAACGGACGTCGCCTCTCGGGAACACTCCCCGTTCGCTTGGCCCCACCGCCCGCACGAAGGACGACCGCGACGGGCAGGTCTCCTGGCTCACGGGTCAATGCCGGTGCGCGTCGCCTTCCCAGACCCCGGCCTTTGCAGGCCGCCATCCAGTGGCTAATGACGCGCGGGCTCGCCGCTTACAGTTGCGGGGGCAGCCCAGGTTTCGCACCTGAGTTCCCTTTTCATCCCCGTCGCCGGGGAACCTGTCGCAGCGCCGCCATTAGGCCGGAGCGGGCGCGGCGTCAATTTGCCGGAGGGTGAGCTAGATGAGCCTGAGCTTCGTGTTGGGCGGCGCGCGGTCGGGCAAGAGCGCCTATGCGCTGCGCCTGGCGGAGGGTCTGGCCGACGGCGGGCGGCTGGTGATGGTGGCGACGGCCCAGGCGCTGGACGACGAGATGGCGGCGCGGATCGCGCGCCACCGGGCCGAGCGCGGCGAGGCCTGGGCGACGGTCGAAGCGCCGCTGGCGCTGGAGGACGCGGTGCGGGGACTGCGGCCGCGGGACGTGGCGGTGGTCGACTGCCTGACGCTGTGGCTGTCGAACCTGATGGCGGCGGAGGCGGACATCGCCGATCGGACGGAGGCGCTGATCGCGGCGCTGGAGGCCTCGCCGGCCGACCATGTGATACTGATCTCCAACGAGGTCGGCCAGGGGATCGTGCCGGAGAACCCGCTGGCGCGGCGGTTTCGCGACGAGGCGGGATGGATGCATCAGGCCATCGCGGGCGCCTGCGACCGCGTCGTCTTCGTGCAGGCCGGCCTCGCCCAGGTGGTGAAGGGCTGACGCGCGGGCGCGATGCAGGCTATCAGTCGTCCATGAGCCAGGCGGAGACCATCGAGCGGGACGGGCGGCGGCTTCGGTCGGCGGACAGCCGGGCGCGGATCGTGCGCGCCATGCTGGACCTGATCTCGGAGGGCGAGGTCTCGCCCGGCGCCGAGCCGGTGGCCGCCCGCGCCGAGGTGGGGCTGCGCACCGTGTTCCGGCACTTCAAGGACATGGACAGCCTCTACCGCGAAATGGCCCAGGTGGTGGGGACTCAGGTCCGCGCGGTGGCGGCCGAGCCGTTCCTGGCCAGGGACGCGGCGGGCAAGCTCAGGGAGTTCGTCGAGCGTCGCAGCCGGGTGTTCGAAACCGTTGCGCCGTTCAAGCGCGCAATGGAGGTGCATCGCCTGCGGACCGGCGCCTTCGAAAGCCAGTCGACCCAGATGGTGGCCGAGCTGCGGGCGATCCTGCGGCGCGAGCTGCCCGACGAGCTGACTTCCGATGTCCTGAAGTTCGAAGCGCTGGACCTGCTCCTGAGCTTCGAGAGCTGGTCTCGGCTGCGGATCGAACAGGACCTGTCGATCGCCCGCGCACGCGACGTGCTGGTCGCAGCGGCCCTGCGGATCGCCGACGGAGCCTGACAGCCAGGCCGTTCAACCCTCCACGAGCACGGAGGGCCGATGCGCAATCTCATCCTGGCGGCGATGCTGAGCCTGGCGGCGGGGACCGCGCGGGCGGAGATCCTGGTCGGCGCCGACGATCCCGGCTGTCGGGCGGCGGTGGAATTCTCCGATCCGCGCCGGGGCGCCGAGATCGTGGTGCTGAAGGACGGCAAGCCGATCTGCGAGGCCTATTCGGGCCAGGGCGCGCCGGACCGGCGGATGGAGCTGTGGTCGGGGACCAAGAGCTTCTCCGGGATCATGGTGGCGGCGGCGGTTCAGGACGAGCTGCTCGGCCTGGACGAGCCGGTCGCCAAGACCCTGCCGGAATGGCGCGACGACCCGCTGAAGGCCAAGGCCACGATCCGCGACCTTCTGACCCTCAGCGTTGGCATGAGGAGCGTCGTCGGCCGCGCGCCCAACTATGCCGACGCGGTCGCCATGCCGCTGGTCGAGGAGCCCGGCGCGAAGTTCATCTACGGGCCCGGCCCCTACCAGGTCTGGGGGGCGGTGATGGCGCGCAAGCTGGCGGCCGCCGGCCAGCCGGCCGACCCCTATCTCTATCTGAAGCGACGGATCCTCGACCCGATCGGCCTGTCGGACGTGACCTGGCGGCGGACGCCGGCGGGCGATCCGCTGATGCCGCAGGGCGCGGTGATGACGGCGCGGGAGTGGTCGCGGTTCGGCGAGTTCGTGCGCGCCGGCGGCAAGGTGGGCGGCAAGAGCCTGGTGGACCAGGCCACGTTCCGGCAGCTGTTCCAGAGCTCGAAGGCCAACCCCGCCTACGGGATCACCTGGTGGCTGCCGCACCCGCAGGCGGCGGACAAGCAGGGGCCGAACTCCGACATCACGGCGATGGGGAACAAGGCGCCGCCGGACCTGGTGGTGGCCGCGGGCGCCGGCGACCAGCGGCTCTATGTGATCCCGTCCAAGGGCCTGACCATCGTGCGCATGGCGAGCTTCACCCTGCGCGACGCCATCGCCCAGCGGCGCGAGGGCCTGAAATGGTCGGACGCGGAGTTCCTGCGCATCCTGCTGACCGAGAGCGCTGCGGGGCGGTGACGTTGGAAGGTTTGGCCACGGAAAACACGGACGGACACGGACGAGAGCGCGCATAGCGCGCCTTCATTCGGTTCGCAGAGCTTCAGGCAAACCGTTCGTGCTTTTCGTGTTTTTCGTGGCGGATCTTAGCGGAAGGCGAAGCTGAGTTTGGCGCCGAGGAAGCGGCCCTGGGGGTCGTAGCCGTGGGCGGCGCCGAGGTCCTTGTCGGCGCGGGGCTGGAGGCCGCAGAGGAAGCCCAGCGAGCCGGTGACGTCGTCGCGGCCGAAGCGGTGGTCGACCGAGGTCCGGGCGATGCCGGCGGCGCGCAGGGCGTTGGACCGATCATAGGCGGCGGCCTGGTCGGGGCGCAGGGCCGAGAGATCCAGAGGCTTGGGCGGCGGCAGGGTCTGGGCCTGGGCGGCGGAGGCGAAGCCGGCCAGCGCGGCGGCGAGGACCAGGGCTCGGATCGGCATCGGCTTTCCTCCTGTCAGGCGCCCACGAGGGTTCGGCGGATCTCGTTGGCGGCGCGGTGGGTGAGGTGGACGGCGCGAAAGTCGAACGGCGTGGCCAGCGAGGACAGCTTGGCGATCACCAGCCGATTGGCGCGGTCGACGAACAGGTTCTGGCCGTGGATACCCATGGCGAACAGGGTCTGGGGTTCGTCGTCGATGATGTACCAGCCCGAGCGATAGCGCATGGTCATGCCCGGGAAGGCGGGGGCGAATTCCCCAGTCTTCCAGGCCTGCGCGTCGCCGCCGTCGGCGATGTCGTCGATCAGCGCCATGGGGATGATCTCGACCCCGTCGCGGGCGCCGTCCTGGACCATGAGCTGGCCAAGCCGTGCGAGGTCGCGGACGGTGACGCAGAACCCCCCGGTGCAGCGCGGGGCGCCATGGGCGTCGGTGGTCATGCCGGCCGCGTCGACGGCGCCCAGCGGCTTCCAGATGAGATCGGAGACGAGATCGGCGAGCGGACGGCCGGCGGCGGTCTCGATCACCCAACCCAAGAGGTCGGTGTTGGGGGAGATGTAGGCGAAAGGTCCGCCGTGGGCGGCGGCTGGCGCATCGAGGCGCTCGTAGAAGGCGTGCAGGTCGACGGGGTGACCGCCAGGCGGATCCCAGCCGGTGGCGGCGGCGTAGGCCTCCTGCTGGGCCGGATCGAGCCGGGCGCCCGCGCGCATGTCGATGAGCTGGCGCAGGGTGGCGTCGCCATAGGCGGTCTTGGCGAGCTGCGGCAGGTAGGTGGAGACCGACGCCTCGAGGTCGAGCACGCCGCGCTCGGCGAGCATGCCGAGGACCAGGCCGGTCAGAGACTTGGTGGCCGACATGGCGATGTGGCGGGTGTGTTCGGCCACGCCGTTGGCATAGGCCTCGTGGACGATCTCGCCGTCGAGCAGGACGATGAAGCCGTCATTGTCGGTAGCGTCGAGGAAGCCCTGGAGGTCAAGGGTCTGGCCGCCGCCGGCGTTCAGGCGGAAGCCGTCGAGGGTGCGCGCCGAGGGGGGGAGCGGCCAGGGGTCGGACGGATCGGTGGCGATCGGCGCGACGGGCACGACCTCGTCCACGTGGTGGAACGCCCAGCGATGGAAGGGGGCCGTGCGCCAGCTGGACAGATCGGCGCTGGCGGCGGCGGTCGGCGGGGCGTCGGAGTGGGCGTCTGGGGGAGCGGACATCGAGGGTTATTTCAGCGCGCAAGGCGCAATGCGCAAGGACCGCGCGCGATCTCTTCCTCTCCCCCTCGTAGGGGGAGAGGGTAGGGTGAGGGGGATAGGCAGGGGATTTCAGCTGACGCCTTTCGGCGTCCTTCGCCGCTGCGCGACGAAGCCCCTCACCCTACCCTCTCCCCGCAAGAGCGGGGCGAGGAAGAATCGCCGTCGACGCTGAGGAGGAGCGCAGGCTTGAGTGACATCCAGGGCGAACGCGCCTTTCTGGCCTGCGACTGGGGGTCGACGCACCTTCGGGCCTGGGTGCTGGACCAGGGGGGCGTGGTGCTGCGCGGGCGGGAGTTTCCGCTGGGGGTCAATCGGCTGGGGCCTGGCGAGGCGGCGCGGCGGTTCTTCGAGAAGGTGCGGCCGGCGTTGGCGGCCGAGGGCCTGCCCGCCCTGCTGTGTGGGGCGATCGGCTCGAACGTGGGCTGGACGGTGGCGCCCTATGTGGACTGCCCGGCGCGGCCGGAGGCGGTGGCGGCGGGGCTGATCGCGGCGGCGGAGGGGGTCTGGATCGCGCCCGGCCTGCGCTGCGAGGGGCTGGGCGGACAGTGCGACGTGCTGCGCGGCGAGGAGACCCAGGCGTTCGGTTGGCTGGGGCTGGAGGCGGATCGGCAGGCAGGCCGGCGCCTGATCTGCCAGCCGGGCACCCACGCGAAGTGGCTGGTGGCCGAGGACGGGGCGATCGTCCGGTTCCTGAGCGCCTTCACCGGCGAGCTGTTCGCGGTCCTGTCGGACCACAGCATCCTGCGCAATGACGGGCGGGCCGACGACCTGGGCGCCTTCGACGAGGGGCGGGCGGCGGCGGCCGAGGGCGACGCCCTGCTGAACCGGATCTATGCGGCGCGCACGCGGGTGGCGGGCGGCGGGGCGGACGCGGCGAGCACCGGCTCGTTCCTGTCCGGCCTGTTGATCGGGGCCGAGGTCGCGGCCACCCCTGCCCTGCTCGGCCTGGAGGGCGAGACGGTGGACCTGGTCGGTGGCGCGGGGCTTTGCGGACGCTACGCCCGGGCGCTGGAGAGACGCGGCGTGAGCAGCCGGATCTGGGACGGAGACGCCGCGGTGCGCGCCGGTCTGCTGGCCCTGGCGCGGTTACGCGGCTTGGTGTGACCGCAGAGTCGAGACTTGCACAACGAGACGGTGGCGGCGCGAGCGTGGCTGGTCTAGAGGGTCGGCGAAGACGGAGAGCCCCATGACCTATCGCGCGCCCCTGAAGAGCCTGGCCCTGGCGCTGAAGACCGCCGGCCACCCCGCCCTGGTGGGCCAGGCCTTCGCCGATCTGGACGAGGACACCGTGGCCGCGGTGCTGGAGAGCGCCGGCGCCTTCGCCGAGAACGAGCTCGCCCCGCTGAACCGGGCCGGCGACACGGTCGGCGCCAAGTACGAGAACGGCAAGGTGACCGCGGCGCCCGGCTTCGCCGACGCCTACCAGGCCTTCGTGGTCCAGGGCTGGAACTCGCTGTCGGCTGATCCAGAGCATGGCGGCCAGGGCCTGACCAAGGCCATGGAGCTGTCGGTGTTCGAGATGGTGCACGCGTCGAACATGGCCTTCGGCCTGTGCCCGATGCTGACCCAGGGCGCGATCGAGGCGCTGGACCTGCACGGGACCGAGCGCCAGAAGCGGCTGGTGCTGCCGAAGCTGGTGACCGGCGAATGGACCGGCACCATGAACCTGACCGAGCCGCAGGCGGGCTCGGACCTGGCGGCGGTGACCACGCGGGCCGAGCCGGACGGCCAGGGCGGCTGGAAGCTCTACGGCCAGAAGATCTTCATCACCTGGGGCGATCACGACGCGGCGGAGAACATCTGCCACCTCGTGCTGGCGCGGACCCCGGACGCGCCGGCGGGCGTGAAGGGCATCAGTCTGTTCCTGACCACCAAGAAGGTGGTGAACGACGACGGCTCTCTGGGCTCGCTGAACGACCTGCGGCCCGGTTCGATCGAGCACAAGCTGGGCATCCACGGATCGCCCACCTGCGTGATGCTGTTCGAAGGCGCCCAGGCCGAGCTGGTCGGCGAACTGAACAACGGCATCGCCCATATGTTCGTGATGATGAACGCCGCGCGCCTGCAGGTGGGCGTCCAGGGCGTGGCGATCGCCGAGCGGGCGCTGCAGCAGGCGCTGGCCTTCAGCCAGGAGCGCAAGCAGGGGCGGGCGATCTGGGGCGGCGACAACATCTTCGGCCACCCGGACGTGCGGCGGATGCTGACCCTGATGCGGGCCAAGGTGGAGGCGGCGCGGGCGATCTGCCTGACCACCGGCGTGCTGGCCGATCTCGGCAAGCGGGCGGCAAGCGAGGCCGAACGCGCCGTGGCCAAGGCGCGGCAGGAGCTGCTGACCCCGATCGCCAAGGCCTGGTCGACCGATGTGGGGGTCGAGGTCGCCTCGCTGGGCGTGCAGGTGCACGGCGGCATGGGCTTCATCGAGGAGACCGGCGCGGCCCAGCACTATCGCGACGCCCGTATCGCCCCGATCTACGAAGGCACCAACGGTATCCAGGCGATGGACCTGGCGGGCCGGAAGCTGTCGATGCAGGACGGCGCGGTGATGGACGCCCTGTGCGCCGAGATGCACGCCACGGCCGAGGTGCTGAAGGGCTCCGCCGGCCTGGAGAGCGTCGGCGATCGGCTGGACGCAGGGGTCGCGGCCCTGGAGCGGGCCACGGATTGGATGCTGGGCCACAAGGGGCCGGACGCGCTCTCGGGCGCCACGGCCTATCTGAGACTGGCCGGCGACGTGATCGGCGGCTGGATGCTGGGCCAGCAGGCGCTGGAAGTGGCCGGGGCGGCGGACGACTGGTCGAAGGGCCGCGCGGCGCTGGCCCGGGTCTATGCGGCCCAGGTGCTGGCCCAGGCCTCCGGCGTGGCCGACGGCGTCATGGCCGGCGGCGCGGACCTGGAGGCCATGAGCGCCGAGGCGCTGGCGGGGTAGACTTCTCCCCGCCGGTCCCCGCGGCTCAGCATTCTTGCCCTCGCCCCGCTTGCGGCGAGAGGGCAATGAGCTCTTGAGCGCTGCCGAGGGCCGGCCCTAGCTCGCGAGGGCTTCGGCGTCTTCGGCTTCGGCGAGAATGCGGGCGATCTCGCCAAGCAGGGCGCTGACGGCGATAGGCTTGGCGACGACGCCGTTCATGCCGGCGGCGCGGTAGGCGGC